>VBFW01000017.1 GCA_005880525.1 Chloroflexota bacterium
GCCGTAACGCGCAGCGACGTCGGACTCGCGCTTGGCCACGGTGAGGATGCGCGCCAGCTCGGCAAGCACGGCGTCACCGTGCAGGTGGCCGTTCGTGTCGTTGATCTGCTTGAAGTGGTCGATGTCGAGCATCAGGAATGCGAGGCCCTTGTGATGGCGCCGCGCCCGCTGCATCTCCTGCAGGAACCGCTGCGCCATGTAGCGCCGGTTCGGAAGCTTGGTGAGCTCGTCGGTGAGCGCGTTCTCCTCCTGGGCCTGGTAGAGCTGGGCGTGGCTGATGGCCATCGCCGCCTCAGCCGCGACGCCCTGCAGCAGCTCGATCTGGTCCTCCCGCAGCTGGCGCGGCTTGGGCAGGTAAAGCTCCATGGCGCCCATGAGCTGGGTCGCGCGCTGGACGGGAACGACAAGGACGTGCGTCGGATGGCCGCCACCTTCAAGACCCGGCGCATGCTCGCTGTCCAGCGGGGCAACCACTGGACGCTGCGCGGTCACCACCGAGCGCAGGGGCTCCTCGTCGAGCTTGCGCCCGGCGCCTCGCGCGTTGTGGGTCAGGTTGTAGTCGGACTGGCGCCGCATCTCCGCCTTGCCGGGCGTGACCAGGTACATCGCTCCCGCCACCGCGCCCATGAGGCGACCCGATTGGGTCAAAGCCACGTGGAGCACGTCGCTCAGCGCCAGCGAGGAGTTGACCGCCTGGGCGACCGCCATCAGCATGTCGGCGCGCTCCTTGGAACCGCTCTGCTCGGCCAGGGCCTGCTCCACCTCGCGCGTGTGGCCGCGCAGCCGCAGGAACAGGACCAGCACGACCACGAGGGCGACCAGAAGCAGCGCCGAAAAACCGAACGCCGCGATGGTCAGGTCCACCCTCTCTCCTTACGGTAAAGCTGAGATAGGTTAACGCCCGGACCCCGTGACCTGGTCCCAAGTACCGGGCGGCTATACTCGATCGAACTGGAGCTCACCTCTTTCGACGACCTCGCCCTGGGCGGTGAATGGACGACCCGCCGCCGGACCATCTCCGATTCCGAGATAGCGCTGTTTGCGGCCGTTTCGGGCGATTTCTCCCCCCTTTCAGTTGACGCCTCCAGCGGCTCGGCGCGCCTTGCGCCGCCGGCGCTCGTCATGGCGATGGCGGCCGGCCTTGCTTCCATGGACATGCCGATCCCGCACGTGGCCACCTGGGAGTGGGCCAACTGGAAGTTCCCGAAGCCCGTGCGGGCCGGCGACACCATCTACGCCCGCTGGACGCTGACCCAGAAGCGGGCTCCCGTCGGCTCAGCCAAGACCTCGATCGTCGTGTGGCGTGTGGACGTGCACACCACCGATGGCGCCATGTGCGCCGAGGGCGACGTCGGCGCGAGCGTGTTCCGGGCGGCAGCACCCGCGCGCCCCCCGCAGACAGACGCGGGCGCGGCCGCGGCCGCAGCTCCCTCACGCCGGCGCCGAAGGCGCACTCGCGGCACTGGCACGGAGCAGCCGCCGCAAGCTCCGCCTGCGCCCCAGCCGGCTGTCCAGGCCGAGCGACCAGCCGGAACGCGAAGGCGAAGGCGCCGCCGCTCGAGCAGCGGGTCGGGAAACGGCAACGGCGTGCCGGCGCAGACGGAGCCTGGCGGGGCTCCCGCACAACCCGAGCAGCATGAGCCTGAGACGCGCAGCGAGCCGATGGTCGCGTCGCCGGCGAGTCGTGAGAACGCCAATCCGCTGTCGCGGGTGATGAAGAGGCTGCGCCGAACCTAGATCGGAGGCGCCATTGCTTCGATGTGCTCGATCACCCGGCGAGTCAGCTGTGTCGGCGTTGAGGCGCCGCTCGTGACGCCAACCTTCTTCGCGCCCTTGAACCACTCGATGTTCAGGTCTTCCATGCGGTCGACGAGGTAGGCCGGCTTCCCGCCAAGCTTCTTCACGACCTCGACCAGCCGCAAAGAGTTGGAGGACCGCGGGCTTCCGACCACGATCACCAGGTCGACGAGCTTGGCGGCTTCCACCGCCGCCTCCTGGCGCTCCTGCGTGGCACGGCAGATCTCGTTGTGAACCTCAGCTTGCGGATAGCGCGCCTTCACGCGTCCGATGAGGTCCTCGGTGTCCCACACCGAAAGCGTGGTCTGACATGTGACCGCGATGCGATCGCCTTGAAGCTCGAGCGCGTCGATGTCGGCCGGGTCCTGCACGAGATGCACCTTGCCCGGCGCCTCGCCCATCACACCTTCCGGCTCGGGATGGCCCTTGCGGCCGATGTAGACGACCTCGTAGCCGTTTCGAGCGAGGTCGGCGACGAGCTCGTGCGTGCGCACCACGTCCGAGCAAGTGGCATCGACCGGCTTCAGGCCCAGCTCGACCGCCCGCTGCTTCACCTGCGGCGACACACCGTGGGCGGTGAAGATCACCGTCCCGTCCTTGATGTGCTCCAGGCCTCGCAGCCGGTCCGGCTGGTCGACCAGCGCGATGCCCTGCTCCTGCAGGCCGTCGGTGGCGTGTGTGTTGTGAACGAGCATGCCGAGCATGTGGACGGGGCCGTCTGTCTCCTCGCGCACGCGCTTGGCGATCCGAAACGCGTCCACCACTCCGTGGCAGTACCCGCGCGGTGTGATCTTGACTACTTCCACGGCGGGATCGAGTTTACCGGCGCAATCCCACCTGACGTCCCCACCCGGCGCTTCGCGCCGACCTCCCCACCAGTGGGGAGGCAGCTTCGCGCCGACCTCCACCCGGGTGGGGAGGTGGGCTAGACCCCGGCGAACAGGTCGTCCTCTGGGAGCGCCATGCCTGGCTTGCCGCGGGCTAGCTGGTAGTGCTCGGTTCCGAACGCAACCCTGAAGATCTGGTCCTGCATCGTCGCGAACCACGAGTTCGGGTCGTTCTGGCTCACATGCGCCTGGAATGCGTGCTTCTTGCGATCGATGAAATCGCTGACGTCGACCGCGGTCGTCACCAGCTCGTCCGGCGTGCCGGTGATCTGGATGGTGGATTGCTGCTGCTGCTGCTTCGCCTCCTCCGGCAGCTGATCCATGAACGCCTGCATCAGGGAGCGCGGGATGGCGGTGTAGTAGACCTTCTTTGGCGTCCAGCTTTCCGAGGCTCGGAGCATCTGGTCAAGCGCCGCGTTGGTGACGTGGTGGGCCTTGATGTGATCGGGGTGCCCGTAGGTTCCGTCCTCGGCATAAGTGATGATCACCTCGGGCCGTTCCTCGCGAAGGATCTTGGTCAGCTTCCCCGCTGCTTCGTCGAGAGGCGCCTGATGAAACGACGCCGGGTTCTGGTTGTCTGACGTGCCCGCCATGCCGGAATCGCGGTAACCCAGAAACTCGCCGCGGTTGACGCCGAGGATCCGCGCCGCGTCCTCGAGCTCTTTCTCGCGGATCTCGCCCAGGCGCGGCCGCGATGACGCCTCGTCCATGTTGTAGATCTCGCCAACCTCGCCGCGTGTTGCGGTGACGAGCACTACGCGATGGCCTTCGGCACGCGCCTTCAACATCACGCCGCCCGTGGAGATTGCCTCGTCGTCGGGATGCGCGTGCACGAGCAGCAGGGTCGCCATCTATCTCAACAATAGGTTGGCCAGCTGCTGGATTCCACCGTGGCCCGGCGGCGCGATCGTCCGCCCATCGGCCGCCTGGATCACCTCGTCCGGCGATCCCTGAACCGCGACGCCCAGGCCCGCCCAGGCGATCATCGATGCGTCGTTGCGGCCATCACCAGCCGCGGAGGTCTGCTCTCTCGGCACGCCGAGGCGATCGGCCAGGAATTTCAGCGCCTCAGCCTTGTCGCTGTTGTAGTTCGTGAACTCGAGATAGTCCGGCGTCGAGGTGGCGACGTTGAGCTTTCCCTTCCAGCGGGCGCGGGCCTCGGGCAGCAGCTTCTCCAGCGTCGCCGGGTCGGCGACGATCACGAGCTTCGGCGTTGTCGGACCCATGGCCGTTTCGAGGTCCGGCACCAGGTGGATGGGCATGCCCGCGTGCTCGGAGTACCTGCGTGCCTCGGGCCGGTCGCGCTCGACTATGAGCTGGTCGTCGCGGTACGCCTGGACATGCAAGTCGCGCTCCCGCGCGTATCGGATCACCTCCATGGCCAGGTCGTGCGGGATGCCGTGGTCGAGCAGCCGTTCGTTCGCGGTCGTCCGGACCTCGGCGCCCTGGTAGCAGATGATCGGACCGTCCAGGCCAAGCTTCTGCGCCCAGGGCAGCGCGCCCGGAAAGGGCCTGCCGGTGGAGGCGATCACCGTGACGCCGGCGCCCTTGATGCGCTCCAGGGCCGCCACGTCGCGCGGGTCGAGCTGCAGGCGCGCGTCTAGGATCGTGCCGTCGAGGTCCAGGGCCAGCAGCCGGTAACGAGCTATTGCCGCGCTTCCGGGTTCAGCACGTTCGGCGGGCGGCCGCCTCGCACAGCAGTGGCCATGTTGCGCGCGGCCACCGCCGACATCTCCGAGCGCGTGCGCGTGGTCGCGCTCGCGATGTGCGGCGCCAGCACCACGTTGTGCTGGGCGATGAGACTGGGATGGACCGCCGGCTCGCGCTCGAAAACGTCGAGGCCGGCTCCGGCGATGCGATGCGTCTTGAGCGCCTCGACCAGCGCGGCCTCGTCGACCACCGGCCCGCGCGAGGTGTTGATCAGGATCGCCGACTGCTTCATCTGGTTGAGCTGCGCTGTGCTGATGAGGTGGTGTGTCTCGTTCGTAAGCGGCACGTGGATCGAGATGAAGTCCGACTCGGCCAGCAGCCGGGGCAGGTCCACACGCGTCGCGCCCAGCTGCTTTTCGACCTCGGGCTGCAGCGGCTGCTGGTCAGAGTAGAGAACCCTCATGTTGAAACCACTCGCCCGACGCGCGACCCCGCGACCGATGCGCCCGATGCCGATGATGCCGAGCGTCGCGTCGTGCACGTCATGGCCGAGCATCATGTCGATCTCCCAGCCTTTGAAGTTCCCCTGGCGCACGAAAGTGTCGCCCTGCACGACGCGCCGAGCGGTCGCCATCATCAGCGCGAAGGCGAAGTCGGCCGTCGCCTCATCCAGGACTCCTGGCGTGTTGGTGACCCACACGTGGTTGGCGGTGGCGGCGGCGACGTCGATGTTGTCGTAGCCCACGGCCACATTGCTGACGCAGCGCAGGCCAGGTGTCGAAAGCACTATCGGTCCGATCGGGTCCTTCAGCTGGCTCACGATTCCGATGCAGCCTTCTGCCGCCCCGCGGATGTTCTGCTCGTCGAGCGGCCTGTTGCTCGGATATGTGATGACCTCTGCGACCTCTGCGAGCAGGGCCGGACCCGGATCGAGGAAGTGATGCATGAGCAGAACCCTCGGCTTGCCCGGTGTGGGCGGCGTGCTCATGGATTCAACCCCAGCTCCTGGGCTATCGGCTTGAGGGCGTCGCGGACGTTCTCGACATGCTCGTCGAAGGGGATGCCGAGCGACTCGGCGCCTGCGACCAGCTCCTCGCGGTGCACGCCGCGCGCGAAAGCCTTGTCCTTCATCTTCTTGCGTACCGTGCTCGGTTCGACCGAGCCGAGTGATTTGTCGGGCTTGACCAGCGCGCAGGCGATGATGAAGCCGCACATCTCATCCACTGCGTTGAGCGCTTTGCGGATGTTGGTGTCGCGGGGCACGCTCAGGTAGTCGGCGTGAGAGGCGATGTCATCAAGGACGTCCTCGGGCCAGCCCTTCTCGCGCAGCATCTGGATGCCGCGCATCGGATGCAGGTCCATCGTCGGCCCGCTCTCGTAGTCCCAGTCGTGGATGAGCCCGAGCACCGCCCAGCGCTCCTCATCCTCGCCGTACTTCCGCGAGTAGGCGCGCATCGCGGCCTCGACGCTGCGCATGTGGCGGCGCAGCTGCTCGGATTGGGTCATCGAGGTGACGAGCTCCCAGGCTTCGTCCCGCGTAGGGGTGTGTGTCGCCAAGATCACATCTCCTTCAGGGCTTCGAGCAGGCGGTCGTGCTGATCGCGCGTGCCGATGGTGATGCGAAGCCAGCCCGCGATCGGATCGAGATCGTACCTGCGCACGAGGATGCGGCGCTCGCGCAGTGCGTCCGCCACCGCAGCGCCGCGCCTGCCCGCCGGAGGCTTCACGAACAGGAAGTTGGCCGCCGACGGCCCCACCTCGAAGTCCTGCTCGCGCAGGCGGTCGCCGAGCCATTCGCGCTCGGAGACGACGTGCTCGACGATCTTCCTGTGGTGCGCGTCGTCCTCGATCGCGGCCACTGCAGCGGCGATGGCGATTCGGTCGAGGTTGTACGAGTCCTTGACCGCCTCGAGCGCCGCGATGAGCTCCGGGTTGCCGAGCGCGTAACCGATGCGCATGCCCGCGAGCGCATACGACTTCGACAGCGTCCTCAGCACGAGCATGTTCTGGTGGCGCGGGATCAAGCCCACGCACGACATCGGCGCGAAATCGACGTAAGCCTCATCCACGACCACGACGCCGGTCGATGCTTCGATCACCTTTTCCACCGCGACTGATCCTGCCCACGTGCCGGTCGGCGAATTCGGATTGACGATGAACTTGAGCGGGGCGGGGTCGTCGACAAAGTCCTGGGCCCAGACCCCCTCGTGTCCGGTGGCGTGCGGCGCGGACACCGCCTCATGGATTCGACACAGCGGCTCGAGCAGCGGGTAGGTTGGCGTCGGGTAGGCGACGCGATCTCCGGCGCCGGCGAACGCGCGGAAGGACATCTCGATGAGCTCGTCGCCGCCGTTGCCGAGCGCGACCTGCTCAGGCTGCACGTGGTGGTAGGCGGCGATGGCGTGCCGCGCCGGCGCCGCGGTCGGGCTCGGATACAGGCGCAGCTCGTCGTTGGCCGCGTCGCGGATGGCCTCCAGCACTCGCGGCGACGGCGGCAGGGGCGACTCGTTGGTGTTGAGCTTCACCCACCCCTCACCGTCCGGCGGCTGCTCGCCGGGGACGTAGGGATGAAAGTCGCGGAGCGCTTTCTTCAGGAAGCTTTCCGGCATTCGAGCAAGAAGGTCTCGAGCGCCAGCCGCGGGCTGACGTTCTGTTCGAGGTAACCAAGCGTGTCGTAGGAGAGCTCGACCAGCCGGGCCCAGCGACCCTGCTCCTTGCCGCGGGTCGAGAGCATGCGGCGGCGCAGCTCTACCTGCCAGCTGGCGAGCGCAAAAAGCGCCGGGTCCTCGACCTCGCCCTCGCTGCGCCGCCACGCCATCTGCGCCGCGTCGAGCTCCTCGGCCACGTTGAGCGGCACGTCGGCCGGCGCGCCGAACACCTCCTCGAGGCGCCGCGTCCAGTTGCGGTGCAGCTCGATGACGCCTTCATCGCCGGCCACGCGCATGGCCCAGCCGGGCCGGCCGCGCGCCAGCTCCGCAAGAAGACGCGCCCGTTCGCTCTGCACGCCGTTGCGAGTGAGCAGCTCCTCGATGTCAGATGCGGGCACCGGGTGAAAGAACACGCGCCGGCAACGCGAGACCACCGTCGGCAGCACGACAAACGGATTGAGGCTCGACGTCGTGAGCATGATCACGCGGTGCGGATGCGGCTCCTCGAGTGTCTTGAGGAGCACGCCCTGGTCCTGGTCGCGCAGCCGCCCGACGTTCGCGACGACCGCCACGCGCCGAGCCCCGATCGCGGGCTTCAGGTTCAGGAAGGCCTGCAGCGACAGCTCGTGAAACTCGGGCGGCTTGTCGGGCAGGAGCCGGATCTCGTTGATCGAGAGCGGCTTGATGCGGTCATCCTCCCAGTAGTCGAGGTTTCGCCCCAGCGGCGCCTCCGGCAGCAAGGCGGTGGCGAAGGCTCGGGCTGCGGTTGACTTGCCCAGCCCGGCCTCTCCGACGAACAGATACGCATGCGCCAGCCTGCCGCCGGCGAGCTCGGCCCGCAGCTGCGTAAGTGCCTGCGTGTGCCCGACGACGCCTGCAAAGGGGTCAGACATCGTCACAAGTATCGGTCGATAAGCTGAGCCGGTGGATCTTGCCGCCCGGACCATCCTCGTCACCGGCGGCACCAGCGGAACCGGGCTCGCAGTCGCAAAGGCGGCGCATCGCCTGGGCGCCGACGTGCTGCTCGGCTCGCGCAGCCAGACAAGTTACGCGGAAGCGGTCGCGCCGATCGGCGACGACCGCGTGGCCCCGTTCATCGCCGATTTCGCGGACCCGCGGTCCCTGGAAGCCGCGCTGGACAGGCTCGAGATGGCTTTGAACCGGCCCACCGACATCGTGCATTGCGCCGCCGGCGGACTCGAGCCGATGCTTCGCCCGCTTCTCCGCGCCACCGCCGCGCTTCGCCGCACTGAGCCGGGGCCTGAGCGCGAGGCTGCAATCGTCCGCCACCGCGACGAGCTGGATCGCATGGTGCACGAGAACGCCGCAAGCGCTTTCGTGGTGAACCACGAGGGCCCCCGATGGCTCTTCGAGCGGCTCGTGCCTATGCTGCGCGACGGTGGCCGGATCATCGTCTACTCGAGCCTGTGGTCTGAGGGGGTACGGCGCGGCGACTGTCCGGCGTTTTACTGGTCCGTAGCTGAAAGCAAGACCCAGTTCGAGGAGTGGCTCGACCAGGCGGCCCACGAATGGGGCTCGCGATTCAGTGCAGCGGTCCTCATCGGCCACCTGATCTCGGACACGAGCATGGGCAAGCTGATCGATCGGAACATGGTTCAGTTCATGGCCCCTGAAGATGTGCCGCCGTTTCGGTCGGGCTACATCACCTCTGATCAGGCGGCCGAAGCCACTATCGACGCGCTGACGCGACCGATCGAGCCAGGCGCCCTGCGCCGGTTCTACCTGGCCGGTTCGGCCAGGCTGACGACGACGCTCGACACCGCCCTTATGGCAGTCGTTGGGCGGATGCCGTTGTAGTCGCTCGCGCGGCTGCTTCGCGCTGTCGCTCCAGCCGCTGCGCTCGACCCTGCAGCCACACCTCGCGGATCCGCTGCAGGGCGGTGAGGTTCGTGAGCACCGCCAGCAGGAAGACGACCGCGTACAGAACCCAGCCCCCGAGGATCAGTCCGACGACCATCACCACCACGCGCTCTGGACGGGCGAAGATGCCGGTCTCGCAAGTGAAGCCCAGGCTCTGCGCGCGGGCTCGTACATAGCTCACCAGGAACGATCCCGCCAGCGCCGCGACGGTCGCCAGGATGAGCCATCGCTGCAGCGCGCCGCCGCCAGTGCCGGCGAAGTAGGCGGCAAGCCCCAGGTATATGGCGCCTTCCGAGTAGCGGTCGAGGGTCGAGTCGAGAAACGCGCCATACGGATAGGAGCTGTGCGTGGACCGCGCGAGCGCGCCGTCGAGGATGTCGAAGGTGCCGGCAAATGCCAGCACGACACCGGCCCAGCGCAGCTGCCCGAAAGCAGCGAGAACCGCGGCGAGGAACGTGAATGCAGTGCCCACGACCGTGATCTGATTTGGCGTGACGGGCAGGCGTCCCAGAGCCGTCATCAACCGCTCGGCGTGGCGCCGGACCCAGGCCTCAAACCGCGTTGTGAACATTGCTCTCCACCAAATCTCGCGCAGCCACGCGCGCCTCTTCGTACACCTCGACCACCTGCGAGGCCACCGACGACCACGAGTACCGCTGGGCCTTCTCGTTTCCAGCCGCGCCCATTCGCCGCCGCAGCTCGGGGTCGCGCGCCAGGATGACCAGCGCCGCGCCAAGCTCTGCCCAGCTCTTGGGCCGCACGGTGAGGCTGTCCTTCCCAGGCTCGAGCACCGACATGTAACCCGGAACCTCAGTGGCGACGACTGGCAGCGCGCACGCCATCGCCTCGAGCAGCACGATGCCGAAGCTTTCGCTGCCAGTGGCCGGCGCGCAGAAGATGTCGGCGCTGTCGTAGTAGCGCGGCAGGACGAAGTTGGGCACGAACCCGGCCATCACCACGTCAGGCAGCCTGTGCCGCGAGATGAACGACTCCGCGCTGCCGCGAAGCGGTCCGTCGCCGACGATGATCAAGCGCGCATTCGTCACGCGGGACCGCATGAGCTCGTACGCCCTCAGAAGATCGCCTAGGCCCTTGCGCTTCTCGAGGCGTCCGACGAAGAGGATGTTGACCTTGTCGTCACGCAGGTGCCGGATCGGCGACAGCCCGGGCCGGTACACCGACGTGTCTATGCCGTTGGGGATGATTCGCAGCGGAAAGTCCGGGAAGTAGCGACTGAAGAAGGTGCGCGCGGGCTCGCTCACCGCGATGCCTCGATGCAGCCTTTCGAGGTAAGGCCTCAGCAGCGGCCGGCCGTAGTAGTAGCCGGCGTTCGAGCGCGAGAAAGCGTGGAACGTGCCGACGTTCGCGGTCGTCGAGAGGCGAAGCAATGTCATCGGCTTCGCAGGCATCAGCGGCTCGTGGAAGTGCAGCACGTCGAAACGCTCGCGCTGGACGATGGACTGGACCTGGTTGGCAATCCGAAAGGTCAGCGTGATGCGGGCGACCGAGTCGTTGACCGGAATCGCCACCGGAGTGCCGATGCGATGGAAGGTCGTGCCGTCCGAGTCCGTGTGCCTGCGGCTTGACGGCGCAAAGATCTGCGTCGGGTGGCCGATGTGGGTCAGCGCCTTCGCCAGGTTCCGCACGTGGTCGGTGACGCCGCCAGGCGAAGCGAAGTCATAAGGCGACACGAGCCCGACCTTCATGAGCGTCTTCCCGTCTCCCGCCGGCGGGAAAGGATGTTCATGGTCCGCCCTCCCAGATCCGGTGCGGGACGTGCCACTGCTCCGGATGGCGGCGGATGAACTCCTCGATCTGCCTTAGGAGCTGCTGGGTTACGCGCAGCTCGTCCGCGTCGTCGTCGCCGCTTCTCTGGGCGATGATCAGCGGCATCCCCTCCACCTTGTAGGAGTCGTCGGGCAGCCGATAGACGCACACGGGCAGAAGTGGCGTCCCCATCCGCAGGGCGAGCGCGGTGGGTCCGGTGGGAATGGGAGCAGGCCGGCCGAAGAACGGCATGACCCGCCCCGTGCCGGTGATGTCGCGGTCGATCGCTGTGATCACCAGCTCGTTGTCCCTCAGCGCATGGGTCACCTTGCGCAGGCCCGCCAGGTCGAGAGCCAGAACGCTGATGCCCAGCCGCGCCCGGGTGTCGCGGTACCACTCGAACAGCGGCCGTGGCTCCAGCTCCTCGGCGAAGAACGTCACCGGCGCCAGCGTCGACGACCAGATCGCGGCAGTCACCTCGTACGAGCCCATGTGGCACGAGACGACCATCACTCCCTTGCCGATCGCCCGCGCCTGCTCGAGGTGCTCCCAGCCCTCCACGTGCATCAGAGGCCGCATCTCGACCACGCGCGTGCGAGGCAACATCATCAGGTCGGCGTACGCCTTGGCGTGATTTCGAAAGTTGAGCCACGACAGCCTGCGAATCTCGACGGGGCTCGCGTCCGGGCACGCGACCTTCAAGTTGTACTCGAGCCGGGGCCGGGCGAGCGGCGAGAACCACCACGCAAACCGCGCCGCGAACACCGCCAGCGCGTAGGCCCAGGCGCGCGGCAGCCTCTCGACGATCGACTGCACGACCTTGAACCCGCGCCATTGCCATTCCCGCATCCCTCAGTTCTTGAATATTGGCCTGAACGCGTACCACTGGTCGGGCCTCGCTCGGATGTACGACTCGAAGCGCGTGATGATGCTCTGCATCGCGCGCGCGTTCGTTTCGTCCGCCGGCCAGACCGGCGCGTTCTCGACCACGATCTGGTAGCGGCCTGGGCTGGTGGCGTATGTGTGGACGATCAGAACGGGAGCCCCCGCTTTGAGCGCGAACGCGGCCGGACCAGCCGGCACGATGGCCCGGCGACCGAAGAATCGAACCTCCACGCCCGGGCCTTGCTCCAGATCGCACACCAGGGCAACGAACCGGTTAGCACTTAGAGCCTCCCTGATCTGACGCACGGCCGACCTGCCTACCGTGATGACGCCCAACCCAAAGCGATTTCGGTTGCGGACGATAGCTTCGTCCAGCGAGCCTGGGAAACGCTCCGCCACGGCTAGCATGTCGTAGCCGGCCGCCGCGCCAAATGCGGCTGCCATGTCCCATGAACCCATGTGAGGCAGCGCGAGGATTACGCCTCGACCCTTTTCAAGGGCTTCATCCAGGAGGGACAGGCGCTCGACCCCCACGCGGTTCAGCACCTCTTCCTTGCTGAGGTCGCCGAGCAGCACGAAATCGGTGAGCATGCGCCCGTAGTTCTGGAAGGCGCGCCTCGCCACGCGCGCGACCTCTGGGTCGGATGGCTCGCGATCGAGGACGGCCGCGTAGTTGACGAGCGCTGCTCGCCGCTGGGCGCGGCTGAGCCAGAACCACGCGGCGCCACCCGGCGTGGCGGCCGCGTATCGCAGCCCCGCCGGTATGGCCCGCAGCATCCGCGCCCCGACGGAGTAACTAGCGGCGAGCAGCTGCGGCCGCCGGCTTGCTCCTCGAGGTGCGGCGGGCGCGACCGTTCTCTCCGGCCTTACCACCATCGATGAACTCCTCCACGAGGCCTCGCGCCTCGGCGTCGCTGTACTGCACCGGGGGTGACTTCATGAAGTACGAGCTCGGTCCCTCGAGCGCGCCGCCGATGCCGCGGTCCAGCGCGAGCTTGCAGCAGCGCACCGCGTCGATGACGATGCCCGCCGAGTTTGGCGAGTCGTGCACCTCGAGCTTGAGCTCGACGTTGAGCGGCACGTCACCGAAGCTGCGGCCTTCGAGCCGGATGAACGCCCACTTGCGGTCGTGCAGCCAGGGCACGTAGTCGGAGGGGCCGATGTGCACGTTTTCCTTGCCGATGTCGTAGTCCAGCTGCGACGTGACGGAGCGCGTCTTGCTGATCTTCTTGGACATCAGACGGTCGCGCTCG
>VBFW01000327.1 GCA_005880525.1 Chloroflexota bacterium
TGTCGGCCTCGTTGCCGGCCGCGTCGGCGAGCGTCCACCACTGCGGCGCGAACTGGTCGCGCACCATCCGGCCGCCGGCGGCAAGCGCGGCGGCGATGCGGGCCTCCGCCTGCTCGAAGGGAACGAAGATCGCTAGGTGGATCGCGCCGCCTCCGTCCGGGCGCGGCTCGTGCATGCGCTCGAACCAGAACCCCGTGCCTCGATTGTGCGGATCGACCAGGTCTTCTTCGGGCGAGTCGATACGCGGCACGTATCCGAGCATGGCGCGCCAGAAGGGGATCACCTCGGCGGGGGCCGTCCAGCCGGGAATGATGATCAGGCTCTGGATCGCCGACGGATCGCCGTCGAGACCGAGCTTTGTCGCCGCGGCGGAGATCTGGCGTGCGATTTCCAGGTCACGCGTAGTCATGCCGCCGAAGTCGGGGGTGAACGTGATCAGCCGCACGGTCACGCCATCGCTACGCACGTCGACGTCCGGCGGATGCTTGTCGATGTCCGGCAGCTCGCTGATCGCCTGGACGAACCGGGCAGCCGTCGCCATCGATTCGGTCCGATAGAACGCGTGCGCGCCATCGCTGACGACTCGCCAGTCCTCCGCGCCGGGGGACTCTTCGAACTGCGAAGGGGTGATCTGGTCAGACACTTCAGGACTTTTCGATGTCGAGGTTCCAGCTGATGCCGAACTTGTCGGTCAGCCAGCCAGCGGTGCCCCAGGGCGCGTCAGTGAGCGGCATCTTGACCTGGCCGCCGTCGGCGAGTCCATCGAAGGCGGAGGTGAGGCGCGCTCGGTCGCTGCCGCGGAGGGACAGACCGATGTGCTCGCCGACCTTGGCGGGGTACTTGGGATTGCCGTCTGAGGCGATGATGACCACGTCGTCGGATTCGAGTTGCGCGAACATGATCGGCTCGCCAGGGGCCGCCGGCCTGGGCCGGCCCTGCTCGTCGGAGGCGAACAAGTCGAGCTTGCCGCCGAGCACCTTGTGGTAGTGCTCCATCGCCTCGCGGGCATGGCCCTGGAAGTTGATGTAAGGGGCGAGATTGATCTTGGTCATGTCAGCTCTCCTTTGAGACGACTTTAGAACCGCCCGCGAGCCACTCGCAGCAGCCGTTGACAACGCTCAACTGTAGGTACATACTCTGCATGCATACTCAGTATGGATTGGTTGGAACTTGTCGCTTAAGTACGGAGTACTGGGGCTCCTCGCGCAGGAGCCCCTGCACGGATACGAGGTGAAGAACCGATTTGAGTCGATGCTGGGCGGTACCTGGGAAGTCAACGTCGGGCAGATCTACACCACGCTGCAGCGTCTTGAGCGGGATGGACTCGTCAGGCCCGTCGGCGCGAGGGGCGATCGCGGAAAGCTGCTTTACGAGCTATCTCAGGCGGGCCGAAAGGCACTCGTCGAATGGCTGGCGCAGGCAGATTCCGGGCCCCAGCAGCTCCACGAAGACATCTACGTCAAGCTCCTGCTCGCCACGCGGGTGGCGAATGGCGGGCTGCCAGCGCTTCTCGGGCGCCAGAAGCGCGCTTACCTGCAGCGCCTGCGCGATCTCAACCAGCTCGAGGAGCGCGCGCGGCGCGATGGACGCAGTGACCTGGCGCGGCTTGTTCGCGGCGCCTTACTTCACACGGAGGCTGATTTGAAATGGGTGGACGAGCTGATGACAGACCTGCATGGTGGGAAAACGGAATGATCGAGTTGGTTCGGCTTACCGACGTCGTCAAGGTGTACCAGGGTGGGATCACCGGGGCGTTGAATGGCGTGTCGCTCAGCATCGCGCAAGGCGAGTTCACCGCCGTGATGGGGCCCTCGGGTAGTGGCAAGTCCACGCTCCTGAACCTGATCGCCGGCCTTGACCGGCCGACCTCCGGGCGCGTGGTGGTGGGCGGAACCGAGCTCGGCGAACTGGGCGAGGCCGGCCTGGCGCGCTTCCGGCGCGACCATGTCGGTTTCGTCTTCCAGTTCTTCCACCTCCTTCCCAATCTGACGGCGCTCGAGAACGTCCTCATCCCGGCTCAGCTGAAGGGGCGCGAAAACGCCGACGCTCGGGGACGAGACCTGCTGGAACGACTCGGCATCGGAGAGGTCGCCAATCGCTACCCAGCGAAGTTGAGCGGCGGACAGCAGCAGCGGGTCGCCATCGCACGCGCCTTGATCAACAAACCGACCCTGCTCCTGGCCGATGAGCCCACGGGCGCTCTCGACACCAACAGCGGGGATCAGGTCATGGATCTCTTGGCCCAGCTCCATCGGGACGGGCAGACGATTCTGCTCGTCACCCACGACGCCAAGCTCGCGACGCGCCATTCGGCGCGAGTGATCAGCGTGACGGACGGAAAAATCGTTGACGACGCGCGGCTCGAGACTACTGACCGGCCAGCCGCAGATGTGGTCCGTCTCCGGAGCGAGGAGACGTCG
>VBFW01000018.1 GCA_005880525.1 Chloroflexota bacterium
TTGGCGTCAACGGTGGTCAGCCCCTGGTAGATCACGCTGTCCACGTCCCGCGTGGTGTCGTCCTGCTCGAACAGCGGGTTGAGGGGGCCTGGGGAACCGACCAGCGCCTCCACCGCGGTGCCGCCCTTTGCGGGCTTGGGTAGCGTGGCGATGGGCTGGCAGGCCGCGACGGCAAGCACCGCAACAAGGCCGAGCGCTGCGCCCGCAAGGCGGGTCAAGCGGAAGACTCTACTTGAGCTCCGTCACCCAGATGTTGGCGACCGAGCAGATGAGGAAGGCGAAGACGACGACCCACGTGGTCCAGTAGATCTGACGCTCGAGGCCGCGGCGCGTCCGATAACCGCCACCGAGGCCGTCGCCCCCGCCTCCGATCGTCCCGCCCAAACCCGTTGCCTTGGGAGTCTGAACGAGCACCCCGGCCGTCAGCAGGAGCGCGAGCACCACTTCGATGATTACGAGAGCGTTTTTGACGTTGGTCATCGGTGAACTCCCGGATTCTACCGACCGGCGGCTATCCCATCGCGACCGCGGGATCGGTCAGGTACCGCTGCACCACCGGCCCGACCCACCGCGCCACCTCGTCAGAGCGCGCCGACGCCAGCGGCTCGACCTTGACGACGTAGCGAAGCATGGCGATGCCGATGAGCTGGCTGGCAGCCAGCGTCGCTCGAAGCTGGGGCCGGTCGAGCTGGATCGCGGCGGCGATACGCCCAAGGACCTCTCGACTGACGAACTCGCGCAGGGTGGCTGCGGCGTGCTCGCTGCCCACGACCGATCGGATCAGAGCGAGCATGGGGCTGCCCGCCGGCGAGTCCCACGTCTCGAGGAAAAACTTGACCAGGCGCTCCCCAAGGCCGTCGAGGCCGGGCGCAAGCAGCCTGGGAATGAACTCGGCTGGATCGGCAGGAAACTCGACGGCCGCCAGGAACACGCCTTCTTTGGAGCCGAAGTAGTGAGAGATCAAAGCGGGGTCGACACCCGCGACAGCCGCGATCTCGCGGATTGTCGCCCCTTCATAGCCGACCTCGCTGAAATGGGCGCGAGCGGCGCCGAGGATCTTGTCCCTCGTTCCACCCGAACCCGGGCGGCGTCCAGTTCTCGGCACCGCCGCTAGGCCGCCGGGGCGGCGGCTGACTCCGCAACCGGGCGGCGCACGAAGTCGCTGATGATCACCAGCAGCAGTCCGACAGCCAGCCACGCGGATATGACCAGCACTGGGAACGCGACACCTTCGCCACCGAAGTAGAGCGTTCCTCGAAGCGCGCTGTTCAGCTGGCCGGCGGGCATCCAGGGCGACATCCACCGGTAAACGTCGGGCAGGATCGTGCCTCCGGCCGGTCCGCCGGAGGAGATCAGGTCGAGAAGGATGATGACCAGCGCCGAGAGACCGAGTCCGGCAGGCCCGAGCAGACGCGTGAAGCCGGCGACGAAAGCGCCTGCCGCAAACGCTGTCAGCGCGACGAGCGCGCCCATAGGCACGAGGGCGGCCGCGTCGTAGCTGTTGGCAATCCAGGCCGCGGCGCCGACGCCGGCCGCTCCCGCCAGCACTGCCCACACCGCATTGACTCCCAGCCATGAGGCGGCGCGCGCGTTTGCAGCCCGCGCCAGCAGGACCGCCTGCACGACCAGCGTGGACACGAGAGTCGCTAGCACCAGGAAGAAAAGGATCAGGCCGTGCGCGTCGCCGGAGGCGAACGGATGGACCACCTCCACGGGCACCTGCTGACCCTGGGCCGACAGCGCCGCCCCGAACACGGACTCGATCACCGTCGTGGACGTGTCACCCGCCGCGCCCGCCACGACTATGTGCGAGCCGGTGGGCCCGACGATGACCACCCCATCGACGTCGCGCCGATCCAGCGCTGCGCGGGCCGCGCCTTCCGTGTCGTACGTCGTGAACTTGAACACCGCCGGTGCCTTCTGCGCGAGGGCGTCGGTCATCGGCTGCACTGCCTGAGCCGGTCCGACGAGACCGACCGGGATGTCATGCGGCCGCGGGTCCCGTATCGCGGTGCCAATCAACCCGAGGAGCGCCAGCAATACGAGCAGACCCGCGGCGAGAGGGCCCACCACCCGTTCCATGGAATGCCTCGACATCACATCCACCTCCCAGAATTCATCGCGTGATGAATTCTACAGCGGATGAATTATTGCGTCAAGGGATCCGGGAGCTCAGGACGGCTACTTGTAGCGCTCGGCGACGGCCTTCCAGTTGATGGTGTTGAACCAGGCCGCGACGTAGTCGGGGCGCTTGTTCTGGTACTTGAGGTAGTAGGCGTGCTCCCACACGTCAACGCCGAGGATCGGGGTCATGCCATCCATGTACGGGCTGTCCTGGTTGGGGTAGCCCTTGATCGAGAGCTTGCCGCTCGAGTCGGCGATGAGCCAACCCCAGCCGCTCCCGAACTGACCGACCGCGGCCTTGGTGAGCTGTTCCTTGAACGCGTCGTACGAACCGAAAGTGCTGTTGATCGCGTCGCCGATTCGGCCTGACGGTGCGGCTACGCCACCCGGTCCCATGACCGTCCAGAAGATCGAGTGGTTCGAGTGCCCGCCGGCGTTGTTGCGCAGCACGTTGCGCACGTCCTCGGGCACCGAGCTGATTCCGCGGAGAAGGTCCTCGACCGACTTCTTGGCCAGCTCAGGATGCTTCTCCAGCGCGCCGTTGGCGTTGTTGATGTACGCCTGGTGGTGCTTGTCGTGATGGATCTCCATTGTCTTGGCGTCGATGTGCGGCTCGAGCGCATCGAAGCCATAGGAAAGCGGCGGAAGCTCATAAGCCATGTCGGGCGTCCCCCCTTTGTGTGAACTGGTTTTTAGATCAAAACCAGTCTAAGAAGATCCCCAGCGTGGCGTGGGCGGCCGGGGTCCCCCCGGCCGCGACTTTGTCTCCCACGACTCCAAGCGTGATCGGGTGCACCTTTCAGTAAGTCCTTCCTTACACGAAAGGGTGAGCAGGAGCGCGAAGCGCTCCGATGAGAGGGAACGCCGCGTTCCCTCTCATAGCTTCGCCTGGGATTTCACCTCGGCCGCGCGCCGCTCGATCTCCGCGGGATCGCCCAGGTAGCGCCATGAGCCGACGCTGAAATCAGCGCGCAGGTTGTAGACGCGGGGAACGCCGGTGGGGATGTCCAGGTCCACGATCTCTTGCTCGCTGAGCCCGTCGAGGTGTTTCACCAGCGCGCGCAGGCTGTTGCCATGCGCCGAGATCAGCACGCACCTGTGCGTGAGCAGGTCCGGGACGATCGAGTCGTACCAGTAAGGCAGCATCCTCGC
Organism: Chloroflexota bacterium; assembly: GCA_005880525.1. Lineage (GTDB taxonomy): Bacteria > Chloroflexota > Dormibacteria > Dormibacterales > Dormibacteraceae > CF-118. The sequence goes on from VBFW01000018.1 coordinate 3,277, forward strand.
GACTACGTCCCTCAGGCACTCCGAGCTGGGCAGCAGCTCCGGTGGCATCGCCGCGTAGCGCGCATCGCGCGCAGGATGCATTTCGGCGCCCGGCTCCAGCGCCGGTGGCCGCACGTCATAGCTGCGCCGCCAAAGCTTCACCTGGTCGGCGCCGTAGCGCTCAGAGGTCTCCTTCTTGTTGAGTCCCTGGAGCGCGCCGTAATGGCGCTCGTTGAGGCGCCAGCTCCGGCGCACGGGGATCCAGGTGCGCCCCATCTCACCCAACGCGATGTCCGCAGTCTGGATGGCGCGGATCAGCACCGAGGTGTGGACGATGTCCGGCTGCAGGCCGGCGCGCGTCAGCTGGCGGCCCGCCTCGCGCGCCTCTTCGACACCGCGCTCGCTCAGCGGCACGTCGTGCCAGCCGGTGAAGAGGTTCTCGAGGTTCCAGGTGCTCTGCCCGTGGCGGAGCAGGACCAGCGTTGCGGGGTCCGAAAGCCTACCGGTTGTGGCCATAGACCTCGTTGGTGACCCTGACGATCTGCGCGAACTCATCGGCCTTGAGGCTCGCGCCACCGACCAGGCAGCCGTCGCATAGAGGCAGCTCCACGTAAGACTCAACGTTCGCCGCCGTCACGCTGCCGCCGTAGAGGACGCGCACCTTGCGCGCCGCGCCTGCGCCGATCAGCTCGCCCACGACGCGGCGGATCAGCCGCATCGTCTTGTACGCGTGCTCGGGGTCGGCATTCTTGCCGCTGCCGATCGCCCACACGGGCTCGTACGCAACCACGAGTCGCGATGAATCATCGGCTGAGCAGTTGGCCAGGCTCGCCTTGACCTGGCCGGTCACGATCTCATCGCTCTTGCCCGCGTCGTAGTGGTCCTCCAGCTCGCCGACGCAGACGATCACGCTGAGCCCGGCGCTGAGTGCGGCCGCGGCCTTGCGCGCGACCATGTCATCCGTCTCGCCCAGGATGACTCGGCGCTCGGAATGCCCGACGATCACCCACTGGCACCAGCCGCGCAACATCGCAGGCGAGACCTCGCCGGTGTAGGCGCCGGACACCTCCCAGAAGCAGTCCTGCGCGCCCAGCTTCACGCCCGATCCCTCGAGGACCTCGGCCACTCCGAGCAGCCATGGAAACGGCGGGAACAGCGCGACCTCGACGTTGTCGACCGCCTCGCCGGCGATGCCGACCACGCCCTTCACCAGGTCGACCGCCTCGCCGCCATCGACGGGATTCATCTTCCAGTTGGCAGCAAGAAGCGCCTTCACATTGGGCGACGCTGCGGGCAACTACGCCTCCTTCAGAACGGCGACGCCCGGCAGCTCCTTGCCCTCGAGGTACTCGAGGGTTGCTCCGCCTCCGGTCGAAACGAACGAAAACCGACCGGCCAGACCCAGTGCGTCGACAGCGGCCGCCGTGTCGCCACCGCCGACGAGAGTGTATGCGCCCGACCCGGCGATAGCCTCGCCTACAGCCTTTGTACCCGCGCTGAATTCCGGCACCTCGGTGATCCCCAGCGGTCCGTTCCAGACGATGGTGCCCGCGCCCTGCAGGTGCTGGGCAAACAGATTGACGCTCTGCGGGCCGATGTCCACAGCAATCCAGCCGGCCTCCACATTCGTGGCCGGAAATACCCGCAGCGGCTGGCCGGACATCGTCTGCTGCGTCGCCACCAGATCAACGGGCAGCACGAGCCGCTGGCCCATCGTCTTCCAGATCTGGTTGGCCGCCTCGATCGCCGTGTCGTCGATCAGGCTGTTGCCCGTGTTGTGGCCCTGCGCCTTGAGGAAGGTGTTAGCCATCGCTCCGCCGATGATCAGCGCGTCCACCCTGGTGGCGAGGTTGTTCAGCAGGCCGATCTTGGTGGAGACCTTGGCGCCGCCGATGACCGCGATCAGCGGTTTCTTCGGGTAATCCAGCGCTGCGTGCAGCGCGTTCAGCTCCGCCTCCATCAGCCGGCCCGCGTATGCCGGCAGGTACTGCGCTACGCCGACAACCGACGCGTGGACGCGGTGCGATGAGGCGAATGCGTCAAGGCAGAAGATCTCGCCAAGCGACGCAAGCTGCTGCGCGAAGGCTGGGTCGTTGGCCTCGTCCTCTGGATGGAAGCGCACGTTCTCGAGCAGCAGCACCGATCCGGGCTGCAGCCTCGACACCCCCGACTGAGCCTGCGGACCGACGCAGTCGTAGGCGAACTTCACCTCTGTCCATAGCGCGCGACCCAGCTCCTGCGCGACCGGCCGAAGGGAAAGCGATTGGTCGACGCCCTTCGGGCGACCGAGGTGCGACATGACGATGACGTAGGCGCCACGCGCCTGAAGATCCTTCAGCGTCGGCACCGCCGCCTTGATGCGTGTCGCGTCAGCGACCTGGCCGTCCTTCAGCGGTACGTTCAAGTCCTCGCGGACGAGCACTCGCTTGCCGGCGACGTCAACGGACGAGATCGATGCTTTCAGAGGTTCGCCGCCATGTAGGTGATCAGGTCCACCATGCGGCAGCTGAAGCCCCACTCGTTGTCGTACCAGCTGACGACCTTGGCGCGCTGCGGGCCGAGCATCAGTGTCAGAGGTGCGTCGACGATCGACGAGTGCGAGTCGCCCTTGAAGTCCGACGAGACAAGCTCCTCATGGCTGACCGCAAGGATGCCCTTCAGCTCGCCACTGGCGGCCTCGTCGAACGCAGCGTTAATGTCCTCGACCGTCGTGGACTTGCTGAGCTCGACGCTGAGGTCGACAACCGAGACGTCGAGGACCGGCACGCGGAACGACAAGCCGACGAACTTGCCCGAAAGATCGGGCAGCACCTCGGCCACCGCGCGGTTCGCGCCTGTCGACGTCGGGATGATGTTGTCGGCCGCGGCGCGCGCTCGGCGCAGGTCCTTGTGCGGCAGGTCCTGCAGCCGCTGGTCCGCGGTGTAAGCGTGGATGGTCGTCATGAACCCGCTCTCGACGCCAAACGAGTCGCGCAGCACCTTGGCAAGCGGGACGAAGCAGTTGGTCGTGCAGCTCGCGTTGGAGATGATGTTGTGCTTCTTGGGGTCGTAGCCCTTGTGATTGACCCCCATCACGACCGTGTAGTCCTGGTGCGTTGCCGGCGCGGAGATGATGACCTTCTTGGCGCCGCCGCGGTCGACGTGAACGCGCGCCTTGGTGGCGTCGGTGAACAGGCCCGTCGACTCGACCACCAGGTCGACGCCCAGGTCCTTCCACGGCAGCTCGCCCGGGTCCTTGACGCTGAGGAACTTGATGCTGCGGCCGTCGACGTTGATGATGTCGTCCTTCGACGAGACCGCCTCCGGCAGGGTGCCGAAGCTCGTGTCGTACTTCAACAGGTGGGCGAAGGTGTGAGCGTCGCCGATGTCGTTTACGGCGACGAAGTCGATGTCCGCCTCGAGCTTGAGCGCCGCGCGAAAGATGTTGCGGCCGATGCGTCCAAAGCCGTTGATGCCGACCTTTACACCCATGCCTTACGGACCGCTCCCTTGAATCAGCAGTGCAAGGACCTCACCGGCGGTGAAGCCGGGCCTAATGTTAGGCGGACCTGCGTGCGTGATCCGGGGGCGGGACACCCGCACTCATCTGCTGGAGCCTCCGCAGACGGTGGTTGACCGCCGACTTCGACAGCTCCATGCGGTCAGCAAGCTCGCCGAGGTTCAGCTCTGGGTGAGCGGCGCGCCATCTGGCCATCTCGCGCAGCGCCGTCGGCAGCGACTCGAGTCTCCCGGCGGTTTCCAGCTTCTCGATCGCCGCCATCTGACGGAGTCCGGAGCCGATCGCCTTGCCGATGTTCGCCGTCTCGAAGTTGAGGCGGCGGTTCACCTGGCCGCTGACTGAGCGGACGACCCGCACGTTCTCGAACTCCATGACCGCGCGGCTCGCTCCCATCAGGGACAGAAGCCGCACGATGCCGTCGCCCTCCTTGACGTACACGACATGCTGGCCGCCGCGCTCCATGACGCCCGCCTGCACGTCCGCCTCCGCGGCCAGGCCCCTGATTGCCGCGGCCCAGGACTCCGTCGGTGCGACGAACTCGAGGTGATAGCGCGCGCTCGGCGCGTTCACCGATCCGCAGCCGAGAAACAGCCCACGCAGCAGCGCCTTGCGATCGCATGCGGCGTCAGGCACGGCGCGAACAGCGGGCTGCCTGAACGCGGTCCGCAGGCCCGGCGGAAGGGTCAGCTCGATGAAGAAGGTCATGCGCTTCTTCGTCTTCACCGCCTGGTACTTGGCTTCCATGTTGCCGACCGCGCGGCCGAGCCTCACGGTCTTGCGCGCCACTGCGTTGCGGAGCAACGAGAAGTACGCGGCCTGGCCGTCGCCACCTCTGTTCAGCAAGCGACCGCGCGAGCCGAAATAGATGCCGAGCAGCTCGCTCAGCTGACAGCAAGGCCGGGCCGGCAGAAGTCCGGCCATCTCGTTCTTGACGTCCGCCGAGAACGAAATGGGATCACCTCCAGTTTCCGGCGATCCTCTCCCCCTCCTCCAGTCTATACATATGCTTTGGTCACCAGGCAATGGCTGAGATGCGCATGATCGACGCGGTGCGCGCCGCCATCACCGAGGAGATGGAGCGCGACGAGCGGGTGCTCGTACTTGGTGAGGACGTGGGTCGCAAGGGCGGTGTGTTCGGCGCGACCGACGGCCTGTACGCGAAGTTCGGCGAAGCTCGCGTGCTGGACACGCCGCTCGCCGAGTCGGGCATCGTGGGCATCGCGATCGGCGCGGCGCTGAACGGCCTGATCCCCATCGCCGAGATCCAGTTCGCGGACTTCATCCACCCGGCTTTCGACCAGATAGTGAGCGAGGCCGCGCGCACGCGCTATCGCTCGAACGGCGACTGGTCTGTGCCCATGGTGATCCGCGCGCCATTCGGCGGGGGCGTTCACGGCGGGCTCTACCACTCGCAGTCGATCGAGGCGTTCTACGCGCATGTGCCGGGACTGAAGGTCGTGGTGCCGAGCACTCCCTCGGACGCCCACGGTCTTTTGAAAGCGGCGATCCGCGACCCGGATCCGGTCCTCTTCCTCGAGCACAAGAAGGTTTACCGGCTCGTCACCGAGGACGTGCCTGACGGCGACCACCTCCTCCCCATCGGTCCCGCTGTTGTGCGGCGCGAGGGTACGCGCATCAGTTGCTTCGCGTGGGGCCTGATGACCCATTTCTGCATGCAAGCCGCGGCGGATGTCGAAGGCGAAGGCATCAGCGTCGAGGTCGTCGACCTGCGAACGCTGGCGCCGCTGGACCGAGACATCATCCTCGCCTCGGTGCAGAAGACCGGAAAGGCCATGGTCGTGCACGAGGACAACCTGACCGGCGGCTTCGGCGCGGAGGTCGCCGCGACCATCGCGCAGCACGCCTTCGACAGTCTTGACGGTCCGGTCGTGCGCGTCGCGGCGCCGGACATCCCCGCCATGCCCTTCAACAACCCGCAGGAGGAATTCTTCATGCCGAGCCCGGAGAAGATCGCCACCGCGATGCGTGCCCTTGCCGCGTACTAAGGGAAGCCGACGTCCCCTCCCTTCCTCCCCGCCTGCGGGGAGGAGAGTGCCTCAGATAGCCGATGAGGAATATCGCGCGAGACGTGAGGCGGTGGCGGCCGGCATGGACGCGATGCACCTCGACGCGGTGTGCGTCTTCTATCCCGCGCGCGTCACTTATCTGACGGGCTTTCACCACGTGCCGACGGAGCGGCCGATAGCCCTCGTGCTCGGTCCCAACGCCTACACAGCCTTGATCGTGCCCGCGGTCGAGAAGGAACACGCGGAGACGATCCCGGGCATCGACCGGCTCGACGTGTACTTCGAATACCCCGGCCCGGAGCACCCGATGCAGCGTCTTGGTGTGGCGCTCGCGGAAGTCAGCGCGCAGCCCGAGCGGGTCGGAGCCGACCACGACGGATTCGTGCCGTACTGGGGCTACCGCGGTCCTGGCCTGTCCGACATCACCGGCAGGCCGCCTGTCGACGCGGAGATGCTGGTCGAGACCTTGCGCCGTGCGAAGTCGGCGCAAGAGATCGAATGCATCCAGCTCAGCTGCGACTGGGCGGCGAGGGCGCATCGGCGCATGCAGGACTCGATCGTCACCGGCAAGACCGAGATGGAGTGCTACGCGCCGGCGGCCGTTGAATCGCTGGCCGAGATGGTGCGCGAGATGCCAGGCTGGCGGCCGCGCGGTTTCTCAGGCAACGAGCTGCCGGCGATGTTCGTGGGCGGTCGCTCGACGGCGATGCCCCACGGCTTCGTGCGCGGCCACGGCGTGCAGAAGGGCGACGTGCTGGTCACGGGAGCCGGGGCCGACATCGACGGCTACCACAGCGAGCTCGAGAGAACGATGTTCGTAGGCGAGCCGACGGCGGCGCAGGAGCGCGCATTCGACGCGATGCTCAAGCTCCAGGCGCACGCCATCGACACGATGTCGCCGGGTGTGCCTGCAGCCGAGGTGGAGCTGGCCGTCGTGCGGCTAGCGCATGAGCTGGGCGTCAGCGACGAAGGGTTCCGCCACTCCGACACGGTGTTGATCACTCAGGAGGGCCGCCGCGTGATGACCGACTACCCGCGCGAGCTGAAGGATCTGATCATCGGTACTTGATGGTCGGGCACCCTCCCCACTTGTGGGGAGGGAGCAGGGGTGGGGGTGGTGTACCTGGCTACCCCGACTACCCCGACACCCTCCCCACTTGTGGGGAGGGAGCAGGGGTGGGGGGTGGTGTACCTGGCTACCCCGGCTACCCGGACACCCTCCCCACTGGTGGGGATGGAGCCGGGGTGGGGGTGGTGTACTGGCTACCCCGCGGAAGGCTTACTCTCGGGTTCTGTGAGCTCGGATTCGGTCGCCAGACGGGGCCGGAGGCCAGGCGACCTCCGCGTCGTGATCCGGCGTCCGGCCAAGCTCCCGCGCACGCTGGGCGCGCCGGCGCTGTTCGCCGCTTGCTACGGCAATGTCGGCTCGAGCATCTACTACGCGCTGGGCGTGACCGCGGCGTTTGCGCTCGGCCTCACCCCTCTCGCGCTCATCCTCGCCGGATTCATCTTCATCACGACCGCGCTCAACTACGCCGAAGGCACCGCCGCCCTCCCACACGCGGGCGGCAGCTCGAGCTTCGCGCGGCGCGCGTTCAACGAACCGATCGGCTTCCTGGTCGGCTGGATCCAGCTGCTCAACTTCGCGGCGACCGTATCCATCTCCGCGTACACCGCCATCTCCTATCTCGGCGTGTTCGGCAAGTACGTGCCGCTGTTCCAGACGTTCCATGATCCACTGTCGCACGCTCTCGCCGCCGTCACTCTGACCGGCCTCCTTATGGTCCTGAACATCGTCGGCATTCAGGAATCGAGCGCCATCAATGTTTTTCTGGCGATGGTCGACCTCGTCACGCAGTTGGCGCTTGTGATCCTCGGCGTCTGGCTGCTGCTGCACTGGGATGTCGTGTGGCACAACATCCAGTGGGGCATCGCGCCGACCTGGGGCAACTTCCTCGCGAGCATCTCTCTCGCGATGGTCACGTACACGGGCATCGAGACCATCTCCAACCTGAGCGAGGAGGCAAGGAATCCCGGCAAGAGCGTGCCCCGCGCTTATTTCGGCGTCATCGTCGCCGTGCTGGCGGTATCGGCTGTGCTGCCCACCGTTGGCATGAGCCAATTCCCGGTGCACCTTACCTCGCAGGGTATGTACGTGACCGACCTGGCCGTGGCCTGGAAAGACGATCCGGTTGCCGGGATCGTCTCCAAGTTTCCGATCGATTGGCTTGCTTACTGGGCGGGCATCTGGGTAGGGATTCTCGCCTTCACGATCCTCATCATCGCCACCAACGCCGGGCTCATCGGCATCTCGCGCCTGAGCTACTCGCTCGCGCAGAACGACCTCTTCCCGAAGGCGTTCTCGCGGCTGCACTCGAAGTTCAAGACGCCGTACGTGTCGATCATCGTCTTCGGCATCGTCGCGGCCGCGCTCATCCTCCCGGCTCAGATCGACCTGCTCGGTGCTGTATACGCGCTCGCGGCCACCTTCGCTTTTGCCACCGCCCACCTCGCGGTGATGCGCTTACGTTTCGTCGAGCCGGACCTGTATCGACCGTATGAGATGCCTTTCAACATTCCCTACGGCCGCGCGAGCATCCCGGTGCTGTCAATCGTCGGAGCGCTCGCGATCGGCACGGTCTTCACACAGCTCGTCTTCCAGAACATCTCCAGCTCGACCTGGATCTTTCTCGTGTGGCTGGTACTCGGCGCGGCGGGATTCGTCTGGTATCGCAAGCGTCGCAAGGAGCCCTGGTGGGAGCCTCTGGAAGTACCGCCTCCGCCGGATCGCGAGGTGGCGAGGGGCCCGATCGAGCCGCATCCGACGGCTGCTCGCTACCGGCTCGGAAGGCGCGAGAAGGTGCTCGCGCATGCGGCGCCCATTCCGGAGCGGCGCGTGCGGCGCCGTCACCGCCTGCTCGGCGTCCAGTTGTTCTTTGCGCGGCACGGCTACGTTCGCGGAGCGCTCATCGTGGCGGTGTTTGCGGCGGTCAGCGGGCTGGCCGTCGGGGTGGACCTGTCGGCCGCGGACCCGTTTGGCTCAGGCCTCGGATGGTCGCCCGGCATCGTGCTGACGGCGCTGCTTTCGGCCTACCTGCTGAACCGGGGTCGCGCCGAGCGTTAGCGCCGTCAGCTCACGAGTGCGAGCTCGTTGTGCCGATTGGCGTAGCCGGGGTGCGAGGGGTGCGCGACGCGGTACCAGGCCAGCGTCTCCGCGAGCGCATCCTCCAGCGCTGACGGTTCGAAGCCGAGCTCGCTGCGCGCCCGGTCGATCGCGTAACCCGCCGGCCGTTTCGGATTGGGGCCGTACGGGCTCGCGCCTTCCGGCAGGTCTTTGAAAGGGACCGGGTGAAGGTTCGCAGGCTTCGCCATCGCTCGTGCGATGCCTTCGATCACAGCGCGCAGGCTCACCCCTTCGAAGCCTACGTTGTAGGCGCGGTGGTTGGCTTGCTTGCGGGGATCGCAGGCCAGCGCGCACGCGTAGCCGACGTCCTTCACCCACGCCAGGCCTGCCTGCCTCTCGTAGGTCTCCTGCGGCACCAGCAGCGGGCCTCCGTCCTCGACCCGCTGGATGTAGGCCGCGATGCGCAGCGTTCGATCAGCCGCGCCGAACACCGCCGGCGGGCGAACCACGGTCCAGGGAAACTCGCTCGCGCGCGACAGGGCCGTCTCGCACCAGCGCTTGCCGGCCATGTAATCGAGCTCGGCCGGCGGTAGGCCGTCAAGAGGCACGAAGTCTGCCTCCGCGGCGGGCCGGCCGTCGATGTCTGGGTAGACGACGCCGCTCGAGACGAAGACGTACCGGTGCCCGGCGAAGCTGCGGATCATCGCCTCGACCTGCTTCGGCTTGTAACAGGCAAGATCGAGCACGACGTCAGGCTGCACCGATTCGAGCGCGCGTTGGAGCTGCGGCTCTTCGTCGCGATCGAAGGCGACGTAGCTGGTGAATGTCCCGTAGGGCCGGTCCTTGCGCCCCGCGGCGATGGTCTCGACCCCGCGGCGCATCAGCTCCTTGCAGGCGGCGGTGCCGATAAAGCCTGCGCCACCCAGCACGAGCGCCCGCGTCAATTAAATGTCGCGGGTGACGAAGTCGACGTCGATGCCGTCGATCGCACGCAGTCGGTTGGCCATCTCCGACGCGAGCACGACCGAGCGGTGGCGCCCGCCGGTGCAGCCGAAGGCGACCACGAGGTGCATGCGGCCCTTCTCGTGGTACAGCGGCATCAGGTCGGTCACGAT
>VBFW01000328.1 GCA_005880525.1 Chloroflexota bacterium
ACGAAGGCGGCGAGCAAAGCGAGCGCAAACAGGGCAAGGTTCTGCGTGCTGACCGCGCTCGAGAACGTGACGGCGACGCCCTTGACCGACCAGCCTTCCGCGATCTCGACGGCGGCGCGGCCGAAATCCCCCGCGGGCAATCGGACCGAGATATCCCTGGTCGAGGAGCCGCGAACGATGTCGACGGCAAGGCCAGTGGACTCATGGATGGACGCGGCCGCGCGAGCTAGCCTGCGCTCGGAGGCGGGGGTCGGTCCGTCGATCCCGCGTACGCGCACGCGAACTGTGCTTATGAAGGCATCGCCCGGGGCGCCGGCAAATCGCCTCGAGTCCGCCAGCCACTGCGCACCCTTGAGCGTGGTGAGGATCACCGGCGGCGTGTTGATATAGCCGGCCAGGGAGCGATTCGGGAGCAGCTCCTTGCCACCCGCCAGCCGCGCCGCGGGCACCGTGTAGGCGTCGAGCCCACCGCCCCCCGCAAGTTGGGTAAAGCCAGGCAGGCACGTGGGGTCGTAAGTCCCGATCCTGCTCCAGTACTTGTCCCCGGTGACACCGGCGTAGCTGCGCTGGGTGACCGCCCGGAACCAGCGGTCCTGGAGCTCGGCCGGCATGGCGAGCGTATCCCCCGCTCCGAACTGGCGAAAGTTGGCTCGCTGAAGAACTGAGGTGTCGGGCGGCGAGGTCCTGGCGACCAGACCGCCGGCTTGCTGCATGTATTCCACGTCGCCTGCCGACCACAGAGGCCACTCGTCCACCTCCTCGCCCACGTGCGGGATGTACTGGCGGTACATCGCGTCGACCGTCTCGTCCGTTTGCTGCGGATCAGTCCACACCGCGTTTTCAGTCGGACCGCCGTGAACGATCGCCCACGGATCGGTCGCCCGCTCGACCTTTGACGTCAGCGTGGCATCGACAAACGAGCGGTCACTGAGCAGTGCCGGGATCACCGTACCCGGAGGATCCCGATCTCGCGCGGGTGCCGGGGAGTCGGAAGCGTTCAGGTAGCGACCGGTGACCACGCATCTATCCAGGTGCGCGAGCCTCGCCTCGGCCACCGGGTCGATGCCGGCTACCAGCACCGGCTGCAGCATCTCGAGCCCGTAGCCGGGAGGGTCCTCGGCCGGCCCGCAACGGTCGCCGAAGCACTGGTTTGGCGCCCAGCACGAGACCTCATAGCCGGTGACCTCGGTGCCCCCACAGCCCATCTTCACGTCACCCGTCGTCAGCTGGCCGAAAAGCGTTTGCGGATCGAGCCGGAACCATCCGGACGAGGCGACGACCAGGTAATGGACCTGGATCGCGTAGCGCGACATCCCGGCATCGGTCGTCTCACCGAAGCTGAGGCGATACACCCGGACCGGATCGCCCTCGTTCGGCCTGGGCAGCGTGACGCCGATGCCCTGAAGCCTCCAGAGCGCGTATCCGGAGACGGCGATCGGGGCCGCAACCTCAACCGACGGCTCGTCGCGAATCGCGTCCAGCTGGGCGAGGGTTATGCCACCGCCGGCGAGACCGCTCACGTAGTTCGGGCGTACCAGACCGCCGGCCCGCTCGAGCGATGTGACAGAGCCGGCCGGTCGCACCAGCAGGTCGTAGGGCGTGCTCCAGGCTGAGGCGATGTCGCCGTGCAGCACTGCCGACGCCGTCTGCGAGGTGCTCGCGAGCAGGTTGAAACCGAGCGTCGCGATCAGCAGACCGAGCCCGGTGACAGCGGTTGAGAGGCGTCTTGCAAGCAGGCTTCGCGCCGCAAGCCAGAGCAAGCGCTACGCCACGACGCGTCCACCTGCGAGGCGGACGACTCGATCGGCGCTGGCAGCGACTGCCGCATCGTGCGTGGCGAGAAGCACGGTCAGGCCGAGCTTCCTGCGTAGGTCGCCTAGCAAACTCAACAGGTCGTCGGTGGTCACCGCGTCGAGGTTGCCGGTAGGCTCGTCCGCGATCAGCAGCGGCGGGTTACCGAGCAAGGCGCGCGCAAGGGCGACCCGCTGGCGCTCGCCCCCCGAAAGACGGTGCGGTGCATGCTCCGTGCGGCCTTCGAGACCGACAGCCGCGAGCAGTTCGCGCGCCTCGGCGGCAAGGTCCCTGCGGCCGCGCCAGGGGAGGCGCGACGCGATGACGTTTTCCAGGGCCGTCAGGCCGGGAAGCAGGTGCGGGTCCTGGAACACATAACCCAGGCACGTAGCGCGCATGCGTGTCAGCTCGCGCTCGGACATCTCCCATAAGCGACGCCCGAAGACTTCTATCCGGCCCGAAGTGGGCCGGTCGAGTCCCGCGACGAGGTGAAGGAGCGTGCTCTTTCCGGACCCTGACGGACCGACGATGGCGATCGACTCGCCGGGGGCGACATCAATGTCCACCGCGTCGAGCGCGGTTACCTGGCCGCCTCCCATCGAATAGGAGCGCGATACGGACTCGATGACGATTCGCGCGTTGGGGTCATGGCGGTGC
>VBFW01000329.1 GCA_005880525.1 Chloroflexota bacterium
CGCGGTGTACGTCCACGACGCCATCTGCCACATGACCACCGAACGCGAGCTGCGCGCTGTGATGCATACCGCGTACGAGCACTGCCGGCCCGGAGGAGCCGCGCTGTTCGTCCCCGATTTCGTGCGCGAGACATTCGTCGCGGGCACCGACCAGGGCGGAACCGATTCGGCTGGGAGGCGATTGCGATTCCTGCAGTGGGTCTTTGACCCGGACCCTGGCGACACGACTTATCAAGTCGACTTTGCGATCCTGCTGCGCAACAAAACAGGCAACGCGCGCGTGGCTCACGACCGTCACATCCTCGGCCTGTTCCCGAGGGCGCGATGGCTGCGCATGTTGCGTGACGAGGGGCTCAAGCCTGTCGTGATTCGCGACGAAGAGGTCCGAGAACTCTTTCTCGCGCGTCGCCGCAACACTTAGCTCGACGACATCATCATGCGAAATGCATTGACATGAGGGCGTCACTTCGGTTATCACAGCGTTACAAGGTGATGTTGCTCGTGGTCCCATCACAGAGGAAGACCAATGCGAGCCGCAAACCTTTCGTTGAAATTATCGGGCCCCGCCAGAAAACATAAGGGTCCGGAATAAGTCGAAGGAGGTAACTCACCATGGCCGCAAAGAAGAAGGCTGCTAAGAAGACAGCTAAGAAGAAGGCCTCAAAGAAGAGGTAAGACCTCTTCTCGCGCTTTAGTTAGTACGTTTTTTGGCGCCGGGGTTCTGTGGCCCCGGCGCATTCATGTCTGTGGCTTTCGCTCACGTCAAGGCTGGTACCGTCGCCGGCTGCGACCCGCTGACCCAGGCCCTCACGCCGAACAGCGCGCGGAGCCAGGGTGAGGCGAACAGGAATATGGCCATCACCACCAGGAAGCCAAGCCCGCTGACGATCATCAGGGGACGAGGCTCGGTTACGTCCGCTAGTCCCCCCATCCCCCAACCGAAGATCGCCATCGGCGCCATCGTGATCAGCTGATAGACGCTGGTCGCGCGACCTCGGTAGTGATCGTCCACGGATCCCTGGATGAGGGCAAGCGCCATCGACATGAACATCGCCTGGGTGGCGCCGACGAAGAAACCGCTGGTGATCGCGACCGCCACCGACGATGTCGCCGCCATCAGGGCGAGGCTTATCCCGCTGCCTGTCAGAGAGATGCCGAAAAGCGCCGGTCGGAATCGAGGGTCGGACAGTCGGGCCAGGCCAAGGCTTCCAAGCGCGGCACCAAGACCGATCGACGTGAGGAGAGCGCCATATGAAGAGTCAGGAGCTCGAAGGTCCGTGCTGACGAACATCGGCAGCATGCCCTGGTAGGCCATGGTCAGGGCGCAGTGGAGTGAGACGGCCCAGATCGCCGTCCAGACGAGCGGACGGGCATAGAGATAGCGGAACGACTGCTGCAGGACTCCTGTCGGATTCCCGATCGCAGTGCCCGCGCGCGAGGGGCCGACAGGTATCGACGTGAGGGCCGACGCCGCATAGAGCCCGGTGCAGAACAGCCAGGCGAGAGCGGGCCCGCCCCTCACCAGGAGAGGTGTCGCCAGGGCCGGGCCGAGAAACTGAGCGCCTTGAGTCCCAACTTGAAACAGTGAGACGGCACTCACCAGCTGCGCCGGTGGCACGAGACTCGGCACCAGTGTGCTTCGCAGCGTCAGCTGAAAAACGAATGCAACGCCGTAGGCGAGGCTCAGAGCCAGCTCCAACGGCAAAGTCAGCACACCGAGCCACGTCGTCAACGCCAGGACGCCGGTCGTTACTCCGGCCAGGGCCGCCGACATCACGTTCAACGTCCGCCTGTCGAAGCGATCCGCAAGGACGCCGGAGAGCGGAGCCAGCAGGACGACCGGGCCCTGGGTGAGAAACAAGCCAAGCCCGACCCAGAAGGATGAGTGGGTAGTCTGCAGTAGCTGCAAGCTCAGGATCAAGATCAGCGCCCACCGCCCCGACGACGAAAAGGCATTGCTCCACCACAGCCAGGCGTAGCCAGGGTTCTTGAAAGGGGTCAGCACGAGAGGGCGTTAATTGTGTACGTACCCCGACCTCGCGGAGCGAGACCAGATCTCTACAGCGCGGGGACCTTTGTGTCGTCCCACCGGTATTTCAGGTGGTCGATCACCGACACGACGCCATCGAGATCTCCGGTCATCCGAGAGAGTATGCGGGCGTCGCTGAGACGATCCACCTCGCCAGTGAGAGTCACTACGTTCCAGCGAACGTCGACGCGCACGCCATCGTTTGCCTCCAGCAGCACCGCTGGGAGAAGCACGTCCTTCACCTCGTGCCGCAGCTCCTCGTCAGTACGCAGGAAGACCTGTAGAAGATCGCTCCGGCTGACGATGCCGGCGATCCGGCCGCTGCCGTCGATCACAACGAGGCGACGCACATTCCGCTCTTGCATCAGACGCGCCGCTTCCGCGAGGGTCGCGCTCACGGGCACCGTGATGGGGGGAGACGTCATCAGCTCGGAGGCCACCACGGCATCCGCCTTCGTGCGCTGTTCGCGGCGCTTGCGGACGTGCGCGAGGTCCGGGTGCTCCAGCTCGGATCTGCGCTCCTTCATCAGCAGGTCCGCCTCCGAGACGATCCCAACGGGCATGCCTTGCTGGTCCACGATGGGAATGGCGCTCACCCGGTTTTCCTCGATCAGGCGGACAAGCAGCTTGAACGGCGTCTGGGGTCCGGCGATGTGAACGCTGGTCGTCATCACGTCGGCCACGGTTCGACGGCGCGGCAGAAAGCTCATCCGTTCACGCGCGCCGCGATGGGCAGCGGGAGTTCGCTCTGCCGCCCTT
>VBFW01000019.1 GCA_005880525.1 Chloroflexota bacterium
AGCACGGGCGGCGCGTCCGCGTCGACCTGCGCCACGTCATCCCACACCTGCTGCTCCGCGTCGAGGATCTCGTACAGCAGCGCTCCAGGCAGCTCCATACCCGCGCGAGACCACGCACCCGAGTACACGTCGACGTAGCTCACCTCGTCCTCGTCAGGGCTGTCGATCACGGCCTCGAGCGGCAGGAGCACGTCCTCCATGATCTTCTCCGCCTGAGGTGCGGGCACGCCAATCGCCTCCGAGATGGCGGGCCGGAAACGCTCGATGACCTCCAGCAGACGCCCTTTCGGATACTCGAACGTGACCAGAGTGCGGCCGTAGTCGAACAACACGGCTTCGACGCCAGGCATCCGCATATCCTGAGCGCGTGCCCAGGCGAGCGTCCCCCAAGCTGACCCATCTCGACGAGCGCGGCGCCGCACGCATGGTCGACGTGGCGGCCAAGCCGCCGACCGCGCGCGAAGCGCTGGCCGAGTGCATCGTGCGCATGGCGCCCGCGACGATCGAAGCTGTTCGCAAGGGAACTGCGAAAGGGGACGCGCTGGCGGTCGCGCGGGTCGCCGGCATCATGGCGGCGAAGCGGACGCCCGACCTCATCCCGCTGTGCCACCCGCTGCCAATCACCAGCGTCGAGGTTGACTTCGAGCTGGGGGCGCGCGGCGTCGTGATTCGCGCGCGCGTGCGGGTGACCGGCCCGACGGGCGTGGAGATGGAGGCTCTCACCGCGGCCGCGGTCGCGGGGCTGACGCTCATCGACATGACCAAGGGCGTCGAGCGCGGCGTCTCCATCGAGTCGGTGCGGCTGCTCGAGAAGTCGGGCGGGAGATCCGGCACCTGGAAGCGACCCGCCGCCACGTGAACCTAGCCCACGTCATCACCATCAGCGACGGCGCGTCGCACGGCAAGCGCGAGGACAAGAGCGGGCCTGCGTTAGTGGGCATCCTGTACGCGAACCAGTACGACGTCACCGGGCCCGAGGTCGTGCCTGATGAGCGCGACCGCATCGCCGCCGCGATCACCAAGGCAGCCGATGGCGGGAGCAACCTGGTGATCACCACCGGCGGCACCGGTCTCGGCCCGCGCGATGTGACGCCGCAGGCCACCGCGACGGTGATCGACTACGACGTCCCCGGGATCACCGAGCTGATGCGCCGGGCCGGGCTCGAGAGCACACCGATGGCCGCGCTCACGCGGGGCATCGCCGGTGTGCGCGGTCAGACGCTGGTGATCAACGTGCCGGGCAGCCCGAAGGGCGCGATGCAGTCGCTCGAGGCGGTGATGCCGGTTCTCGAGCACGCGCTGGCGCTTCTGCGCGGCGACACGAAGCACGAATGAACCTCAACTCCGACCTCGGCGAGGGCAGCGTCCATGAAGAGACGATCCTCGGCCTCATCGACAGCGCCAACATCGCGTGTGGCGCGCATGCAGGATCGATGTCCATCTCCATCGCCACCGCCTGGCGTTGCGGGCAGCTCGGCATCGAGGTCGGCGCGCACCCCGGTTACGAGGATCGAGTGGAGTTCGGCCGCGTCGAGCGCGCGCTGCCCGCGAAGGAGATCGAGGCGTTGGTCGCCTTCCAGGTCGCCGGGCTCGCGGCGGTGGCGCCAATCGCCTACCTCAAGCCGCACGGTGCCCTGTATCACCGCTGCCAGAGCGACCCTGACGCCGCGAGCGCGGTCGCGCGCGTGGCCGCGAAGTGCGGCGTCGGGCTCATGTGCCAGCCAGGGTTCGCGATGGTGCCGGCGGCCGAGCAGGCGGGGATCCCTGTCTACCGCGAGGGCTTCGCCGACAGGCTGCTTCTGCCCGACGGCAGGCTCGCACCGCGGACGCAGGCGGACGCGATGCTGCCTCCGCACGAAGCCGCCAGGCAAGCGGTGACCCTCGCGAAATCTGGAACCGTCGACACGATCTGCGTTCACGGCGACACCCCGAACGCGGGGGCGATCGCAACCGCCGTGAGGCAGGCGCTGAAAGACGCGGGAGTCGAGACCGGTCCCTTGCTGCGCCGCTGAGGCGACCGCGTGGGCATCCTCATCCTGAAATTGACGCTGACGCCGGTGCTCATCGGCGCCGCGAGCCTCGCCAGCCGGCGCTGGGGCTCGGAGGTCGGTGGCTGGCTCGTCGGCATCCCCTTCACCTCAGGCCCGATCGCGTTCTTCCTCGCAGTCGGTCCTGGCGTGCACTTTGCCGCCGACGCCTCGGTGGGCATCCTGGCCGGCGCGGTCTCGCAGGCCGCGTTCGCGCTCGCCTATGCGTGGACGGCGCTGCGCTTTGGCTGGGTCTGGTCCGTCACCTCTGCGACTGTCGCATTTGCTGTGGCAACCCTCGTGCTGGACGTGGTACCCGCTGGCACGGTGGTCACGTTGGTACTGGCGGTGTCGGCCCTGGTGATCGCGCTTGCAGCGATGCCGCGCCAGGCAACCAAAAGATCCGAGAGGGTCGAGCTCCCGTGGTGGGACATTCCCGCACGTATGCTCGTCGCCACCGTGTTCGTGCTCGCGCTGACCTCGGCGGCGCCGGCGCTCGGCGCGCACCTGTCGGGCCTGCTGTCGCCCTTCCCGATATACGCGGCCGTTCTGTGCGTGTTCGCTCATCGCCTGCGGGGCGTGGCCGCGGGCATTGCAGTGATGCGCGGCCTGCTGCTCGGACTTTTCGGCTTCGCGGCGTTCTTTG
This sequence comes from Chloroflexota bacterium, assembly GCA_005880525.1. GTDB lineage: Bacteria > Chloroflexota > Dormibacteria > Dormibacterales > Dormibacteraceae > CF-118. The sequence goes on from VBFW01000019.1 coordinate 2,674, forward strand.
CTGTGCTCGCGTTCTGGCTCGAGCCCGGCGGCGTGGCGCCGGCTTTCGCGATCGCGATCGTGGCATCGCTGGCCGTCCAGGCGGGCTCGCTGGTCGTCGGCCGGCGTCTTCGCCTCGCGTAGCGGAAATGGACATCAAAGAGCTCGAGCGCATGTCGGAGATGCATGAGCTCGGGGAGCTCTTCGCGGCGATCTGGGGCCGCCCCGGTGAGCCGCCGATCGACTCGAGCACCCTGCAAGCACTGAGCCATTCAGGCAATTACGTCGTGGGCGCGTACTCCGGAAAGCGCATGGTGGGCGGGCTCATCGGGTGGCTTGGAGGCCATCCTCCGGATGACCTGCACCTCCACTCTCACATCCTCGGCGTCGTGCCCGACACCGAGACCCGCGGCGTCGGCTTCGAGCTCAAGCAGCACCAGCGCATGTGGTGCCTGGATCGAGGAGTGCCTTCGATCGAGTGGACCTTCGACCCGCTGGTCCGCCGGAACGCCTACTTCAACCTGGCGAAGCTCGGCGCCGACGCAGTCGAATACCTGGTCGACTTCTACGGGCCGATGGACGACGGGATCAACACCGGCGACGAGTCGGACCGACTTCTGGTCCGCTGGAACCTTCGTTCAGAAAAGGCGGTCGCTGCCGCGGCGGGGCGTCATGTCGAGCCGCGACCAGATGCCGGCGCGATGCTCGTGCAGGTGCCAGAGGACATCGTTGCCATACGACGCGACGACCCGACGCATGCCCGCCGCTTGCGGCGCGAGGTGCGAGAGGCCCTCGGCGGTGCGATGTCTCGCGGCTATCACGTCACCGGCTTCACCCGCGCCTTCGAGTACGTCCTTTCGCCCGACTAGACTTTTCTCGTGCTGCAGGTCGGGGACAAAGCGCCGGATTTCAAGCTTCCGACTACCAGCGGCCAGGAGCTCACTCTCGCGACCGCGCTCGAGAAGCACAAGGCCCTCGTCTTCCTTTTCTATGTGCTCGATTTCACGGGTGGTTGAAGGACTGAGCTGACCGAGTTTCGGTCAAGGAACGACGATGCGGCGGCAGCCGGGGTCGGCATCTACGGCATCAGCGTCGACTCGGTGTTCTCCCACCAGGCCTTCGCCACCGAGCTGGGCGGCCTGCCATTCGACCTGATCGGCGACTTCGAACGCAAGATGGTGACCGCGTACGGCGTGCGTCGCGACGACGTGGAGGGCTACTCGGGCATGGCCAAGCGGTCGGTGTTCATCATCGACAGCCAGGGCGTGATTCGCTGGGCGTGGGAGCGCTCGCGTGAAGAGCCGCTTCCGAATTACGACCAGGTGATCGCCGAGGCCAAGAAGGTGGCGGCAGCGGCATGACCGCCGACGAGGTTCGCGCTCGCATCAACGCGAAGCGGCAGGAGCTGGTCGACCTGATCGCCACCACCAACGCGGCCGGTCTGTCTGCGCCTGGACCCGACGGCGGCTGGGCGATCAAAGACCATCTCGTGCACCTGGGCGCGTGGGAGCATTGGCTGCTCGCGCTTTTCGAGCGCCGCGACCGGCTGGCCGCGATGGGCGCCGCCGGTGTAGATCGCGAGATCGACGCCGTCAACGCCGTGGTGTACGAGAAGCACCGCCACGACACGCTCGACCAGGCGCGGGCCTATTTCAATGACGCGCACGATCAATTGATGGCGGTGCTCAACCAGCAGTCGACCGAGGATTTCGAGCGCCCGTACAAGGCGTTCTTTGAGCCGGCGGAAGGCGAGGCGTCGATTCAGCCGGTGCTGGTGGCCGTCGCCGCCAACACGTACGACCACTACGAAGAGCACATCAGGTGGATCAAGGAGATGCGAGCGAAGCCAGCGCAGCGCTGAGCTCGCGGCGCATCACGCCCGCCTGCGCCTCGGTGACCGCTCGGAACCGCAGCTCGTCGCCCGGCCCGAGCTGGGCTGCAGCCGGCAGTGAGGCCGAGACCACCGTCGCCACCACCGCGTAGCCTCCGGCGGTCTGGTGGTCGGCCATCAACATGATGGCCTGGCCCGAGTTCACCACCTGGATGGAACCGGCGGCAAGGCCGAACGACAGGAGCTCGTCGCCGGTCAGGGTGAGCGGCGGTCCGTCGAGCCGGTAGCCCATGCGGTCGGCCTGCCCGCTCACTTTGAAGACCTGTCCCAACAGTGCCTTGCGCGAGGTCATGTCCAGTCGCTTGAGGTGCGGCCCCGCCATGACCGCCAGCGTGTGCTCGGAGTAGTCGGGCAGCATCGACGCGGCAAGCTGCCGGCCCGCGACCATCGGGGCGGAGCGATCGGCTGCGAGCTCCAGCTCGTCGCCGGCCTTCAGCGGCCGCCCGTGCATTCCGCCGCGGCTGACCAGGAGATACGTCGAGCGCGATCCCAGCCAGCGTTCGCCATCGAACCCGCCAGACACGGCCACGTAAGCGCGCATGCCTGAACGCCGGCCCGCGAAGCTCAGGCTGTCGCCGGCGGCGAGGAAGATGCCGGTCCACATCGGCGCCGCGCGGCCGTTGATGTGCGCGCCGAGATCCGCTCCCGTGATCGCCACCAGGCAGGGCCGCAGCGCCACCAGCTGCGGGCCGCTGAGCGTGCACTCGAGCGTGGCCTGGTTGCGCTCGTTGCCCGCGAGGAGGTTCGCCGCGGCATGCGCGAAGCGATCCATCGCGCCCGAAGGCGGCACGCCGCTGGCGATGGCCCCGGGCCGGCCGAGGTCCTGCACCGTCGTCAGCAAGCCCGGCTCGACGACGCCGAAGACGGCGGTCACGCGGCGAAGAACTTGACGCGGTCGCCCGCGCGGAACAGGCAGGGCGGATCTGAGTCGGGCAGGAAGAGCTTCACCGAACTGCGCCCGATCAGGTGCCAGCCGCCGGGTGTGGGCAGCGGGTAGATACCCGTCTGCCGGCCCGCGATCGCGACCGATCCCGGCGGCACCATCATGCGCGGCACCTTCCGGCGCGGCAGGTACAGCTCCTCGGGCAGTGGACCGAGATAAGCCCACCCCGGCACGAATCCGACGAGGAATACGCGGTAGATGGGGCGCGTGTGCATGGCGATGAGCTCGTCGCGAGACAGGTTCAACGTGCGCGTCACGTCCTCCAGGTCCTCGCCGTCGTAGACGACAGGGATCCGGTGCAGGCGGCCCGGAACCTCTAGCTTCGGCCGCTTGGCTGACAGCCGCTTGATCGCCGCGCCGAGCGAACCGACGGTCGCCTGGTCTGGATCGAAGTGCACAGTCACGCTCGCGTATCCCGCGACCGCCTGCCTCACGTCGCGCCGCTTGCGGAGGGCCGCGGCGAGCGCGATGGCGCGGGTGTTCAGAGCGGTGTCGAGTCGCGATCCCAGCTCAGCCAGGAGGGCCGTGTCACCGAGCGGGCTGATCCGTACCCTCGGGCCGCCGCTCCGACGATTTTGTACTGAGGGCGGCGGTGGCATTAGCGCTCACAAGGATGGCGTAGAACACGCCAGGCACGACGCCGACGCAGAAGAGCGCGGCGCAGGCGAGGCCGATCGCCCAGGCGGTGACGATCGCGGCGATGGCGACATTCCAGGCGGAGAAGTCCCGCCGCACGCTGCGCAGCGAAGAAGCGAAATCAAAGAGGTCTCTGGCGCGTTGCGTCGCGGCGTAGCGCGCTGTCGCGTGCGGCATGAGCAGCAGCACGACGACGCCCCAAGGCAAAGCGAGGATGAGAACGGCGGCGATGAATGACTCCACGTCGAGCAGCGTCCCATTGGACTGCCAGAACGCGGCGATATGGACCGCGTTCGAAATATATATTCCGACCAGGACGAACGGCGCAGTGAGCAGCAGCAGCGCGAGCGCGACCCAGTGGCCGCCCGGATACAGGCGCCACGGCGGGGGTCCGAGGCCCGGTTGCTCGCCTGCCGCGCGGACCGCGGCGACCGCATAGCCCAGGACCGGCACGAATGTCAGCGGCAGAAAAAGGATCGCGACCACCCCGATGAGCCATGGCTGCCGCCAGCGGCCGTGGAACGGCCAGCCGAACGATTCCGCTATGCGGTTCAGGTTCTTGCCGGCACGGGCGCGCGGGACGTAGGCACCGCCGCGCGGTGAACGCTGCGCACGTACGCGAGCAGCGGTGAGACGGTGACCGTCACTGTCGAGTACTCGGTCACGCTGCCGTAGAGCTGCGGCCGCACCTTCCAGGCGCGGATGCGGTCTCTTGTGCCGTCGTCGACCGCGATGTAACACGCCTGCGCCTCGTCACCGAAGCTGCGGACGCGGACCGCGTCGCCGGTGACCTGGCGGCCGCCGAACAGGGAGATGGCGCCGGCCAGCAAGAGCCACATGCCCGTTGCGAGCACGACCAGGGCGACTGCGGCGATCAGCACCGCGATCGCGCTGCCGTCACGAATCGGCTGCTCGGAGCTCTGCGCAAAGGACAGGCTGGGTATCAGGAGCGAGAACACATACAGCGCGACCGCCGCGGGGACGCCGAGCCGGATGCCGCGCCAGATGGTCTCTCCAGGTGAAGCGCCCCACGCAGGCGGCCAGATGGTCGGATACGACACGGTCACCTGCCGCCATCTGCCGCCGTAGCTGCTCCAAGCGCGGTGGTCGTTCTCGGCGCCCATCGGCATCGCGCGAACCGCGGCCGCGGCCGCGCCCAGCGCGGCGCCGTAAGCGAGGTAGCGTTCGCGCACGACGACCGCGGTCGGCGGCAGAGTGGCGAAGAGCTCATCGCCGTGCAGGTACTTGCGCAGCGCCAGCCAGCGCGCCTGGACCGGCAGGCCGGCCGGGGTGACGAGCTGAGCGGTTTCCCGAAAGAAGCGGCTGCTGGCGCCGACGGTCACGAAAGCCAGCGCGCCGGTCGCGAACCAGAAGATCGACTGATCGTCTGATTGGTTGGCGGCAAAGAGGAAGAGCAGCAGCGCTCCGCCCGTGAAGAGTCCGAGCACTGTAAGCATCCTGGGCGGCCAGCGTGGTGAGCAGAGCCCAGCCGCCTTTGCCTCCGCCACGACCTCACCTGCGAAAGAGCGAAACCAGCTCCTGGCCTGGTTGGTCGCGCCGGTCGTGAGCGCCGCGGCCGGCACGACGCCGCCCGACGCCTTGGTGCGCAGCAAGCTCAGCACGCTCGACTCGTAGGCACTGAGGTTGGGCGCGGCCCCACCGCCGATGCGCACCGAATAGACATGCGGCTCGGGCTCTTCGATCTGGATGACGCGACGCGCGGCCAGGTCGAGCAGGGTTGCCGGCACCGCGTCGGGCGTGACCGTGCCGCCGTTCGCCAGCAGGTTGGCGACAGCAGGGTTCTCCTGGCCGACATCGGAGGTCGCGGGCATGTCCGGAGGCGTGAGCGGCCGGCGCAAGAGATAGACGATGGCCGCGGCCACGTAAAAGCCGCCGCTGCACGCGACGCTCCCCAGCAGCAGAAGGTCCTCGCCGCTCAAGGGCGCACGTCGAGGGCTGCGCGTTCCTTCGGCGCCGCCTGAAAGAACTCGCGCGCCTTGAAGCCGAGCGCCCCGGCGAGGAGGCTGCCCGGCAGCGTCTGGACGGCGTTGTTATAGCCGTAGACGGCATCGTTGTAGAACTGCCGGGCGTGTTCGACGCCGTCCTCGGTGGAGGTCAGCTGCTGCTGGAGCTGGACGAATGACGTGCTCGCCTTCAGCTGCGGGTACGCCTCGGCGTCGGCGAAGAGGCTGCGCACGCCGCCGGCCAGCGACGACTCCGCCTCGCCGATGCGCCTGGGGCCCTGGGCACTGACCGCGGACGCGCGCGCCTCCGCCACCGCGCGCATGGTCTGCGACTCGTGGCCTGCGTATCCCTGCACCGCCGCGACCAGGTTCGGCACCAGGTCGTGCCGGCGCCGGAGGAGCACGTCGATGTCGCTCCAGGTCGCGTCGACGCGATTTCGGCGGCGGACCAGTCCGTTGTAGATCCAGACCAGGCCACCCGCTAGCGTCACCACCGCGGCAGCGATCACCCAGGGCAGCGACATCGTCCGAAATGATCAAGCCGGCTGGGCTTGCGGTCAATGCAAAACGCCCATTCGGGTACTAGCGCGTACCGGAGCGTATCCATTCCTGAGAGCCGGGCCGGGTCCCGGACTCAGCATGCCCAAGAGATCGCACTCGGAGGGTCCAGTGGTAGCTCGCAATATCAGGGAGCGGGTCGCCGTCTCTCTCATGGCCTGCTCTTTGGTCGTCGCCTCGGTGCTCGGAGTGATGACGGTCCTCGCCTTCCAGCAAGGTGGCCTCAGCGGGTTCAGCCCGTCGGGCCAGGTGTCTGGCGAGACCGCATCGAACAGCCAGGCCGCCCCCACGTCCGGCGGCACTGGCTCCAGTTCGCAGTCCCAGTCGGGGGTCGGCGGCGGCACCATCACGATCGGCGGCTTCTTCGACATCAGCGGGCCTGTCGACTCCTCGGTGGAGCGCGACACGGTGCGGGCTTACATCCAGGGCGTCAACGCCGCCGGCGGCATCAACGGACGCCAGGTCAAGTACGTGTGGTGCGACTCGAAGTACGACGCGAGCGCGGCACACTCGTGCGCGGAGTACCTGATCGCCCAGCACGTGCTCGCCGTGGTCGGCCTGACCGCGCCGCTGGGCGAGAACAACGAGATAGGCACCCTGACCTCTGCGGGCATCCCGGTGATCGGTGGCCTCGGCACGCCCGCCGAGTACACGAATGCTCTGTCGTTCCCGGTGTCTGCGAACTTCTACCGCTACGGCACCGCGATCGCCGATGAGGCGCGCGCCGTGGGCGCCAAGCATCCGGCGGTCGTCGTCCTCGGGGATGTGCCGTGGGTGCATCCGGTCGAGGCGAACCTCCTGAACCGGCTGGCCGCTGACGGCGTCGGCTACACGGACGTCGAAGAAGTGTCCGCCACGCAGGCGAACTACACCGCCACGGTCTTCAACCTGCAGCACGCGCACCACG
>VBFW01000020.1 GCA_005880525.1 Chloroflexota bacterium
CCACCATGAACCCCGAGACGCGCGTGCTTCTACGTGTGCAGGTCGACGACGCCGCCGCGGCCAACGAGATATTCGAGAAGCTCATGGGCCCTGATGTCGAGCCGCGCAAGAAATTCATCCAGGCGCACGCCAAGAGCGTCCGCAACCTAGACATCTGACCTCGATGCGAATCGCTGTCGACGCCATGGGCGGCGACAACGCGCCGGAGCAGGTGCTGCAGGGCGCGACTCAAGCCGCTAACGAGATGGGCATTGACATCGCGATCGTCGGGCTGCCTGGCTCGGTGCAGCCGCTGCTCGACAAGCACCCGAAGCTCGTGCTGGTGCCATGCACGCAGGTCATCGGCATGGACGAGCATCCCGCGCAGGCAGTGCGGTCGAAGCCCGACTCATCGATGAGCGTGTGCGCGCACCTGTGCAAGGCAGGAAGGGCGGACGGCTGGATTTCGGCAGGCAACTCCGGAGCGATCATGGCCACAGCCCTCTTCGTGCAGGGCCGGATCAGAGGAGTCGAGCGCCCGGCCCTAGGGTCGGTGATCCCTACCCGCGACGGTTTCGCCTACTTTCTCGACGTCGGCGCCAACGTGGACTCGAAGCCCGAATACCTTGTGCAGTTCGCGACGATGGGCGCGGTGTATGCGCGCGAGATGATGGGCCGGCCGGAGCCTCGCGTGGGTCTGCTCAGCAACGGCGAGGAGGACGGCAAAGGCGACGAGCTCGTGCGCGAGGCCGGCAGGCGTTTGAAGGGCACCATGCGCGGATTCGTCGGCAACGTGGAGCCGAAAGACCTGTACGCGTCGAAGGCCGACGTGGTGGTGGCCGACGGCTTCGTCGGCAACGTGGCCATCAAGATGGCCGAGGCGACGGCCGAGTTCCTGTTCCGCAACCTGCGCGACGAGATCCCTCGCACGACGCGCGGCAAGCTTGGCGGACTGCTCATCCGCGACGGGGTAAGGCGGCTTCGCGCGCGCATCGACTGGAGGGAATTCGGAGGCGCCCCGCTGCTGGGAATCGACGGCGTCGCGGTCATCGCCCACGGCCGCTCTGACGCACGCGCCATCAAGAACGCCATCCGCGTCACGCGCGAGGCGGTGGACAACCAGCTCGTCGGTAAGATTCGCGCTGAGGTGGGCAAGTGACCAGGGAAAACGGGCGCACTCGCGTCGTCATCACCGGCATGGGCACGATCAATCCGCTCGGCAAGAACCTCGATGAGTACTGGGATGGGCTGATCGAAGGGCGGAGCACGGCTCGCACCGTCGAGGGCACCTATCCGACCGACAAGCTGCCAACCAAGTTCGCCTGCGAGATCCAGGGGTACGACCCGACGACCTACCTCGACCGGAAGGCAGCGTCGCGCATGTCGAGGTTCGCGCAGATGGCGGTCATCGCGTCAACCATGGCCCTGGAGGATGCTGCGCTCGACGTCTCGAAAGAGGACAGCTTCCGCGTCGGTGTCGACCTGGGCACGGGCATCGGGGGATTCATCGAGATGACGTCGGGCGCGGCGGCGTTCGGGATGAAAGGCCGCTTGCTGAATCCGCTTTACGCGGCGGTGATCCTCCCCAACATGGCTGCCGCGTCGGTGGCCATTCACTTTCGGATCCGCGGTCCCAACACCACGATGACCACCGCTTGCGCGGCGTCGACGCATGCGATCGGCGACGCTGCGCGCATCATCGAGCACGGTGACGCCGACGTGATGCTGGCGGGCGGCACCGAGGCCGGGCTGTGCGAGATAGGCATCTACGCGTTCGACGTAATCAAGGCCCTGTCCACGCGCAATGACGCGCCGGAGAAGGCGAGCCGGCCGTTCGATCGCGACCGGGACGGGTTCGTGGCTGGCGAAGGCGCTGGGGTTCTCGTGCTCGAGTCACTTGAGCACGCTGTGAACCGCGGAGCGCGCATATACGGCGAGGTTCTCGGCTTTGGTCTCACCTGCGACGCATTTCACCAGGTCGCGCCGGATTCGACTGGCGAGGCGGCGGCGCAAGCGGTGACGCTGGCGATGAAGGACGCAGGCGTGGAGCCGGCCGACATCGACTACATCAACGCCCACGGAACCTCGACCCAGCTCAACGACGCCGGTGAGACCGCGGCTCTGAAGCTCGCTCTCGGCGAGCACGCATACAAGATCCCAATCAGCAGCACCAAGTCGATGATCGGACACCTTCTAGGCGCTGCCGGTGCGGTGGAAGCCATCGCGACGATCCTCACGATCAACCGCGGAATGATCCACCCGACCATCAACTACGAGAACCCGGATCCTGAATGTGACCTCGATTACGTGCCCAACACTGCGCGGCGCAAGGACGTGCGCATCGCGATGTCGAATGGTTTTGGTTTCGGCGGCCACAACGCGGTAGTGGTTCTCGGCAGGTTCGAGGAATAGATGGCGGACGACCCAAACATCGGCACCGTCCTGACGCGAAACCTCCAGGAGGAGATGCAGACCTCCTACATGGAGTACGCGATGTCCGTCATCATCAGCCGGGCCCTGCCCGACGTGCGTGACGGGCTCAAGCCGGTGCAGCGCCGGATCCTCTACGCGATGCAGCAGGCCGGCGCGACCTCAGCAAGCCGCTACCGCAAGTGCGCCGCGTTCGTCGGCGACGTGCTAAAGCTCTACCACCCGCACGGCGACACGTCCGTGTATGACGCGCTCGTGCGCATGGCGCAGCCCTTCTCGCTGCGCTATCCGCTGATCGATGGGCAGGGCAACTTCGGCAGCGTCGACGGCGACCCGCCGGCTGCCATGCGGTACACCGAGGCCCGGTTGGCGGCGATCACCGGCGACCTTATGGCGGACATCGAGAAGCAGACGGTCGACATGATCCCGAACTACGACGGCTCGGACGAAGAGCCGACTGTGCTGCCCGCGCGCATCCCGAACCTGCTCATCAACGGGGCCACCGGGATCGCCGTCGGCATGACCACAAACATCCCGCCGCACAACCTGCGCGAGATCGCCGCGGGCGTGAAGCACCTGATCGACAACCCCGAAGCGACCGGCGAGGACCTGCTGAGCTTCGTCAAGGGACCGGACTTTCCGACCGGCGGCCTGATCATGGGCACCGCAGGCATCAAGGCCGCTTACTCGACCGGCCACGGGCGCATCGTCGTGCGCGCGCGGCACACGTTCGAGCAAGCGAAGAACGGCCGCGAGCGGATCATCATCGACGAGCTTCCCTACGCCGTGAACAAGGCCACGCTGGTGGCGAAGATCGCCGAGCTGACAAACGAACGAAAGCTCGAAGGCATCGCCAACCTGGGCGACGAATCCGACCGGCAAGGCATGCGCATCGTCATCGAGCTCAAGCGCGAGGCGCAGGTTTACACCGTCCTCAACAACCTCTACAAGCACACCGCGCTGCAGCAGTCGTTCGGCGTGATCATGCTGGCGATCGTCGAGGGACGGCCGGTGGTGCTGAGCCTGAAGCAGGCGCTGCAGCTCTTCATCGACCACCGCCGCGATGTCGTCGTGCGGCGCACGAAGTTCGACCTGGAGAAAGCGCAGGAAAGGGCGCACATTCTCGAGGGCCTGAAGATCTGCCTCGACCACCTCGACGAGGTGATCAAGACGATCCGCGCGGCGTCCGACACGGAGACCGCGGCCAACCAGCTGCAGACGAAGTTCGGTCTGTCCGAGCGCCAGGCCCGGGCCGTGCTGGCCCTGACCCTGGGACGGCTGACGCGCCTGGAGCGGCACAAGATCGACGAGGAGTACGAGGGGGTCATCAAGACCATCGCGTACCTGGAGAGCATCCTGGCGAGCGACCTCAAGGTGCGCCAGCTCATCAAGGACGAGATGGACGACCTGACCAAGAAGTACGGCGACGACAGGCGCACCGAGATCAGCGAGCAGGAGGCGACCGAGCTGTCGGCCGAGGACCTCGTGCACAAAGAGGACGTGGTGGTCACCCTCACGCATCGGGGTTACGTGAAGCGGCAGCCCCAGCGCGTCTTCCGCGCGCAGAAGCGCGGCGGGGTCGGGTTGAAGGGCGCGCGGCCGACCGCCGGCGGCGAGGCTCCGAGCGGCACGCGCGAAGAGGACTACGCGGAGCACCTGCTCACGACGCACACGCACGCGTCGATCCTCTTCTTCACGCAGAGCGGCCGGGTTTTCCAGCTGCGCGTGCACGAGGTGCCTGAGCGCGAGCGTCAGGCCAAGGGCGTCCCGATCAACAACCTGATCGACGTCGGCGGCAACGAGCGTGTGACCGCGGTCTTCATCCGGCCCGAGTCGGAGACCGAGGCGCACTACATGCTGATGGTCACGAAGAACGGATACATAAAGAAGACGGCGCTGCGCGAGTACGCGAATGTGCGCCGCAACGGGCTCATCGCCATCAACCTCCAGGAAGGCGATGAGCTGGACTGGGTCACGCCGACGTCGGGCAAGGACGAAATCATCATCGCCACCACGCTGGGCAAAGCGATTCGCTTCGGCGAGAGCGAGGTGCGCGCGATGGGCCGGGACACGCAGGGCGTAATCGGCATCAAGCTCGGCAAGGGCGACACCGTGGCCGGCATGGGCACAGTCACCGGCGAAGGCGACGTGCTGGTCGTCACCGAGCGCGGCTACGGGAAGCGCACCCCGGTGGCCGAGTATCCGATGCACCATCGCGCGGGGCAGGGCGTCTTCACATTGAAGGTGACCGACCGCGTGGGCAAGCTGGCCGCGATGAGGGTGGTGCACGACCCCGAGGAAGAGGTGCTGATCATCAGCGCCAGCGGCATGGTGCTGCGCACCCCTGTGGGCGCGATCTCGCAGATCGGCCGGCAGACCCAGGGCGTCATCGTCATGCGCCTGACGACCGAAGACCCTGGAGTGGTGGCGATCGCTCCTGTGGGCGCCATCGAAGAGGGCGACGGCAAGGAGTGAGCTCCTTCGGCCCCTGGCTGCTGGTGCTGGGCGCGGGTGTGATCCTGGTGGAGGGCGCGGTCGCCGGGGTGTGGAGCGTCAGGCTGGTCAGGCAGGGCCGGGCACTCTCGGCGAGGCTCGAACGCGAGCGCGGCTTCGTCCGGGCCGACGTCGCGCGCTTGCGCGAGACACTCGAAGAGACGCGCCGCCTGTGGGAGCCATGGCGGCGGGCGTTGCGCCGGCTGCGACATCCCCTCGTGGCCGCTCTGCTTGCCTCGTTCTGGAGGCGCGCGGCGGGCTAGCTCACCCCGGGTCCCTTAGGCCAAACTACTGGGCGGCATGCGTGAGGTTGAGAGCCAGGATCCTGCCACGTCCTTGAAGGCGGCCGAGGAGTCGGCGGTGGCGAGGGAGCGAGCCCGGATGGCCCGCGAGCTGCACGACGGGCTGGCGACCGACCTGGCGGGGGCGATCTCGCTTTTCAAGGTCTACCTCGAGGGACACCGCGGCGATGCGAGCGATACGACCCTCATCAACATCTTCGAGATCCTCGAGCGGATGCTCAAGCAGGTGCGTGAGACGCTGGCCGAGCTGCGGCCGCGACCTATAGGGCCGGAAGGCCTCGTGGGCGATCTACGCCACCAGGCTGAGGAGTTCGCGCGCCTGTACGCGATCAGGGTCGAGATCGCGAGCAGTGGAACCGAGGACATGCTTCCGCCGCCGCAGCGCGAAGTCGTCAACCAGGTCGTCCGTGAGGCTTTGACCAACGTCCGAAAGCATTCCGGTTCGTCGATCTGCCGGGTGCGCATGCATTTCGCCGCGCGACCGTTCCTGGTCGAGGTCTCGGACGAGGGCAGGGGATTCGCGTCGTCCCAGGCCCACGGCTACGGGCTCGTGGGAATGCGTGAGCGCGCGGCTGGAATCGGCGGCAGGCTGGAGGTGGTGAGCACCGAGGGTCGGGGCACGACGGTATTTCTCTTCGGACCGCGCTGAACAGACCAGCGTGGCCGAGCGCCACGACCCTCTTCATCGTGGTGCTCGGTCTGTTTGCCGGGGATCTGGTGGTCCCCGCCCGTGTGGCCGCTCGAACCCCACTAGAGGATCCATCCCCTCACCACACGCATACCGGTATCCGGTGCGGCGTTCGCTGGTTCAGCTTTCGCTTCACCGAGCTCATCAGCGCATCCGTCTCCACCTGACCTGCTTTGATCGCCCGGGCGATCTCCTCGCGTGACATGCCACAGCTCATCAGCTGCACGACCTCTGCCTCGGCCCCGCTCATCCGGCCGAGCGGACCGCGCAGAGACGAGATGATCGGGGCAAGTGCCGCGCTGAGGCCGATCGCGTACTGCACGTCCTCTTCCGAGTACCAGTAGTCGCGCCTGCAGCCGAGCACGAGCAGGCCGATCGGCCGCTCCTCGGGCTGACCGATCGGCGCGTACATGATCGCCGGCCAATCGAGCTCCCAGTCGAAGCCGGCGGCCGGAGTTGTGTAAGGAAAGACGGAGTTCACCACGACCGGCCGCTGCTCGAAAAGCGCGCGGCGCGACAACGGCTGCAGGGGACGAGCCTGCAGCAGCCGCCGCGATATCTCTGATGCTGCAACCGGCTGCAGCACCCCTCCGCGTAGTAAGCCGACGACCCAACGGTCGTGCGACAGGACTTCGAGGGCCAGCCCCAGTCGGCGCCTGGCTTCCTGTAAATCAAGGAGCTGGCCCATGCGCTCAGGCTATGCACGTCAGGATTGGCTGACCTCAGCCCAGCTTCATCGTTTCCTCAGGATTCGCTGAACCTTTTCGTGTTAGCGTCCTGCCGGGGATGGGCTCGCCCGCCAGGTTGCTCGTCGTCGACGACGAACCGCGCACCGCAGAGGTCACTGCGGAGCTGCTCAGGCGCGCGGGTTACGCGGTGGACGTCGCGCTCAGCGGCATGGAAGCGTTGTCGCGCGTGAGGTCGGAAATCCCTGATCTGATGCTGCTCGACTACGAGATGCCCGACATGGACGCGCCCGAGGTGCTCGACCAGCTGCGGTCGGGATCCGATCGACTTTCGTTTCCCGTGATCATCTTCACCGGCGCGCGGCCGTCGCCGGGCGACCAGGTGCTGAGCATCGAGCGAGGGGCGGCCGACTACATCGCCAAAGGGACTGACCGCCAGGTGCTGCTGGCGCGTGTGCGTGGTGCGCTGCGCGACCGGACACCTTCAGGTCGGGCGCTGGTGCGAGGACGCCTCCGCGTCGATCTCGCGCGCATGTCCGCCACGCTGGAAGGCCGCGAGCTGCACCTCGAGGGACGGCCGCTCGCAACGCTCCAGATCCTGGCCGAGAAGCCCGGCGAGGTCGTGTCGCGCAACGAGCTGCTCGAGCGCGCGTGGGGCACGCACTACGCGGGATTCGAGCACAGCGTGGAGCAGGCGGTGCATGAGGTGCGCCGTGCGCTGGGCGAGCCGGGCTGGATCGAGACGGTACGTGGGATCGGATACCGGTTCGTCACGCAGGCCTGAAAGGCCGGCGGCCCTCCACCGCCTGCGCTCGACGCTCGCACGACTGAAGGCCGAGCTGGAGATGGCCGAAGCCGACGGCACGGAGCCGCCGATCGACAGGCTGCTCGAGGACATCGATGAGGCATTCGCGCACCTGAGCGAGGCGGAGGAGGCCGAGCGTCCGACCGTTCGGGTCCTCGTGGTGGATGACGACGAGCGTCTCGCGGAGATCACAGCCCGCGGTTTGCGACGCCTGGGCTTCGAGGCCGACTCGTCGGCCAGGCTGCCGAGCTCATTTGGCGGTGCCGTCCCGGTGGTCGACCTCGGCATCCTGGAGGGCGCGGGCAGCGATGTGCTGGCGGCAGTGCGTGCGGCCCGGCCGATAGTGGTCACGGGAGCAACCGACCGGCCTTCGCGCGCCATGGCGGATAAGCTCGCCGCGACCGACTACTTGCTCAAGCCGGTCGAGCTCGACGAGCTGGCCGCGGCGATCAAGCGCCGGATGAAGTAAGGCCGCAGGCCGCTGCTTTACGGGTTGAAAGGAGGCAGCGACACTGTGAAGACGGCGCCTCGGCGGCCCCCGTCATACGTCAGCTGGCCCTGGTGTTCCCGGACGATGCCGTAGGACATGAAAAGGCCGAGGCCGGTGCCGCCTTCCTTGGTGGTGAAATGCGGCTCGAACAGGTGGTGCCGGTGGTCATCCGATATACCGGGGCCATTGTCCGCAACGCTCACGTAAGGCCAGCCGTTGTTGCGGCGACCGGTCGAAATGTCGACGCGCCCGCCGTGGCTGACCGCGTCGATGGCGTTGTTCAAGAGGTTGGTCATGACCTCACGCATGAGGAGCGGATCGGCCTTGACCCCGACGTCCGTCGGCGCTTCATGCACGGCGAACTGGACCTCTTTGCCGCGGGCGCGCGGTCGCGCCATTCCGACGGCCCGCGTAACGAGCGCGTTGAGGTCGACTGGGTTCGGCGCGTAGCTGACCTTGGGCGTCGCGCCCTGCGCGAGGGCGCGGAGGACGGCGACCGCATCGTTGGCGGCGTCGGTCGCTGTCTCGAGGCTCTCGCGGTCGGGGCTCTCGAGCTTCCGCGGGTCGATCTCCTTTAGGTACGCAAGGGCCGTTGCCATGTGGTTGCGAAGGTTGTGAACCACCCCTTCGACGGCACGGCTGTGGAAGAGGTGGCGATCGGCGTCGGAGAGCTCCGACTCGAGCACTCGACGAACGCGCCGGCCGGCGATGGTGTCCGTGAGTGCCAGGGCCAGGACGCAAACGATCGTCGCAAGGAAGTAGCCAAGTAGGGAGCCATCCAGTACGTAGCTGATCAGAAGGCCGGCAAGTGCAAAGTATCCGAAGGCTATGAAGAAGGAAGCAGTGACATTGTGTCGAAAGACTGCGGCCGGGGATTCCCGGCGTAACAGCCCAAGTGCGACTGACGCAAGCACTAGGTTCGCCAGCGTCACTGTGAGCAGCACCAAAACTCGCCCGGCGAACGCGGGAGGATGAGCGCCACCCATCGCAACTGAAACGAGCGCTCCCGCCGACGTTGCCAAAGCGAAGGTCAGAGAGTTACCAAGGAGCGGCCAAGGCGCCCGCGCATTTTCTATCCCGACCAGCAATGAGACTAGGGTCGCGTCCAAGGGATTAAGCAATATCGCAGCGGCAACCGCAATGATTCCGGTCAGGGTGAGTCGCCCTCGCTCGAGCTTGACGACCGGGAGGCTCATCAGGGCGGCAGCGACCGCCAGGTAGACGACATTCGTCACAAGATCGGTCCGGACGGCGTCATCAGTGCGGAACGCGACGTTCACGGCGACCAGCACTGCGATAAGTCCGAGCAGAAATGCCCAAGCAGCTGTAAGGCGTTTCATACCTAGTTGCTAAGCTGCTCCCATCGATAAGTCGACTCCGACCGCTCGGACCTTAAGGGTGCTGGTCGTAGACGATAGCGTGGTGCCCCGCGCAGCGGCGAAGAGCTTGCTTGCAGCGGCACATGGTCTTCGATTGGTTGGAGAAGCCGCGTCTGCGCAGGAAGCCTTTCGGCAGGTCGCCGCCCTCGAACCCGACCTCGTCCTGATGGACGTCCACATGCCAGACATCGATGGCCCTCAGGCGGCTAGGGAGCTCCTTGCTCGTCACCCTTCCCTGAAAGTGATCGCGTGGACCGTGTCCGAGTCAAGCGATGATCTTCTGCGAATGATGCAGGCAGGGTGCTCTGGCTACGTCCTGAAAGAGGCGGGTCCTGCCGAGCTCCAGAACGCCCTACTGTCGGTCGCGCGAAGCCAAAATCCAGTTCCAAGACGAATGATTCCAGAGGTCCTACGACGAATAGGCGAGCGCACCCCTTTATCGCAGAGCACGACGGTCTCACTCACTTCTCGCGAGATGC
>VBFW01000330.1 GCA_005880525.1 Chloroflexota bacterium
TTCTCTCGAACTCCAGGACTTTCACCCTGCTAGACGGCCCTGGGGGCCGGTTCTTGCGGGGTCGCCGCCCGATCGCGACGAGATCCTATCCGGGGGGTCCCCGGCAGGTCAATTCAATAACGAAAGTTGTCGGGCAGCGGGTCGCCTGCTGCTAGATTCCGGCTCGCACATGGTGGCTGCGGGGGTTGGGGCGGAGCGGCGGACGGGCGCCTACTGGCGCGATCTCGTCTTCGGCCGCGTCCTTCCTGCGCTGTTTTTCAGCCTTTTCGTCGCCGACCAGGTGCTGCAGCTGTCGGAGACGTTTCAGTCCGCCAGGACCTTCAGCGACTATCTGTTCGTCCTTCGCCAGGTGCTCGCGCTGAGCTACTTCACCATGCTCGTCGTCCTCTACAGCACCAGGCTGCCGCAGCGCGGCACCGACCACAGGCTGGGCGTGATCCTCGTTGCGTTCACCGGCACGTTCTCTGCGCTGCTGGGAACCTTCCTGCCCGGCGGCGAGCGGCGCGAGTGGCTCGTGCTGCCCGGCGACATCCTGGCCACGATCGGCCTCATCTACTCCGTCTGGGGCCTGGCCTACCTGCGCAGGTCGTTCTCGATCACCCCCGAGGCGCGCCGGCTCGTGACCGGCGGCCCTTACAGGCTCAGCCGCCACCCGGTCTACCTCGGCGAGATCGCGACAGCGATCGGCGTGAACCTGGCCACGGCGGGCTGGCCGGGCGCGCTGGCGCTCGTCTACTTCGTCGGCGCCGAGCTGCTGCGCATGCGGTGGGAGGAAGGCGTGCTGGCGAAGGCCTTCCCCGCCGACTACCCGGCCTACGCAGACCGGGTGCCACGCTACTTCCCTAATCCATTCCGGGCGGGCTCGAAGAGCTGAACCTGACGCAGCGGCTGAGCACGCGGACGCTGCTGCTGGGCGGCGTCCTGATCGTCATCGGTTCCCTGTTCACCACGGCTGAACAGGACCCCGACTTCTGGTGGCACATCCGGATCGGCCGCTGGATGGCCGACAACCACCGGCTGCCTTCGACCGACATCTTCACGTACACGGTGCCAAGCCACATCTGGACGGACCACGAGTACCTGACCGAGATCCTGATGTGGCTCGTCTACAACAGCGCCGGCACGGTCGGCATCGCGATCGCGTTCGGGGTGATCACGTGGCTCGGCTTCTGGCTGATGTACCGCCAGGTCCGTCGCCAGCCGTTCGTGATCGTCGGCGTCGGCCTCGCGCTGGCCGCCGTGGCCGGCGACCCCATCTGGGGGCCGCGCGCGCAGATGATCACGTTCGCGCTCACGTGCCTCGAGCTGTACTGGCTGCAGGCCTATCTCAGCGGACGCAGCCGGATGCTCCTGTACTTCCCGCTTGTGATGGCGCTGTGGGCCAATCTCCACGGCGGCTGGGTCATCGGGTTCGTCTGGCTCGGCATCGCAATCGCCTCCGAGGCCGTGATGTGGGCGTGGGACCGAGCTAACCCCGCGCACTGGGCGCACCTGAAGTTCCTGGGCATCATCACTGGCGCGTCGGCGGTGGCGGTGCTCGCCACTCCGCACGGGCTCGGCGTCTATCTCTACCCCTTCAACACGGTGGGCAGCGTGGCGCAGGAGAAGCTGATCGTCGAGTGGTTCTCGCCCGACTTCCATCAGCGCTACCTGCTGCCGTTCGAGGCGATGATCCTGATCACGATCGCCGGCTTTGCGCTCCGCCGCCCCTCGCTGTACGAGTTCCTGCTGTTCATCGCCTCGCTGGCGCTGGCGCTGCAGTCGGTGCGCAATGTGGCGCTGTTCGTCGCTGCCACCACCCCTGTCCTGATCAACACGTACGGCGCGTGGTGGCGGGAGGTCGCCGCAGCGCGGAAATGGAAGCTGCAGACGCCGGCACGTCCGGCGTTCGCCGCCGTCACGGCCTTCGCGCTGGTCGTCATCACGGCCGCGACGGTGTTCCATGTCGCT
>VBFW01000331.1 GCA_005880525.1 Chloroflexota bacterium
GCGCCGTCGTGTCCCTGCTGGCGCCTCGCGAGCGACTGATCGAAGCTCTTCTCGGAGCGGTCGCCGCGGCGGCGGAACGCATCGACCTGCGCAAGCATGCCGGCGTTCACCCACGCGTCGGCGCAGCCGACGTGCTGCCGATCGTGCCCATCGGCACCACCACCATCGATGCGTGTCGCGGTGTCGCGCACGAGGTCGGCCACCGCATCTGGACCGACCTGCAGATCCCCGTTTTCTTTTACGGATACGGCGCGGAGTGGTCGCTCGCGGACATCCGCGCGGGCCGCGCCCAGCCCGACCTCGGCGGACCCGCCCTCCACCCTGCCGCCGGGGCCGTGTGCGTCGGCGCGCGCGGGCCGCTGGTCGCCTTCAATGTTTTGCTCCCCGACACCCCTGTCGGCGAAGCCCGTCGCGTGGCGAAATCGCTGCGTGAGTCAGCAGGCGGCGTGCGCGGTGTCCAGGCTCTGGCGTTCGAGCTCACCGGCGGCCGTATCCAGCTATCGATGAATCTGTTCCGGGTCGGTGAGTCCCCGCCGGAGTCGGTGATCGAGGAGCTTCGCCGCCGCGGCGTGCATCTGGGGGACCAGCAGGTCGTCGGCCTGTGTCCGGCGGTGGCCGCCAGCGAGGCTGCGTCCGGGCGGATCCTCGAGGCACGCGTCGGCGCGGCGGTGGCCCGAGAAGGCGCCCGCCGCGCCCGTCGGGCCGGCGGCGACGAGCTCGCCGCGCTGGGTCAGCGGCTGGCGACGGAGGCTGAGAGCCTCTCCGCACTGCATTCCTCGCAAGAGGAGCTGCTCGCGGGCGCCGAGCGCTGCGCGGCGTTGGCCCCCGTGCTACAAGCAGCCGTGCTGCTGGACGCCGAGCTGCAGTCGATGGCGCAACTGGCGGCGCGCGGCCTTCGGGATGCCCTGAGCGAAGCCACTCGATTGCGTTACGCCGCGCGGATGGCGGCGCTGGACCAGCGCCTCGGCTAGCTCTGTTTGGTGTCCATGGTCACGGTGCACGCGCCGCCGTTGATACGGATCGAGAACATATCGCCGGCTTCGGTACCCGCGCTGACCGATCCGACTGCCCGATGCTGCTGACCATCGAAGTCGAGGCTGACCGCTCCGCCTGACACGTTCACGGTGGCTGCGGTCTGGTTGGGCCTGTGCAGGTGCACGGTGAGCGCCCCGCCGTTGATCGTGATTGGCACGTCGCCCTTCGGAGTGCCGAGCGAGATGTCCTCGCGGCTCGCACCGGTGTTGTCCTCGAGCGATGCGAGCTGCACTTTTGTGAAGTCATAGGTGTCGTTGGCGGCTCCGCTGTGCACCGCAATCGTCCAAGGCATGCTCGAGCTGAGCTTCAGGTCCATCGTGAAACGCTGCTGACCGAAGATGTGAAATCCGCCGCTCTGCGAGATCTCGATGTGGCCGGTCGAGCGCTCGACGCTCACGCCTGGCGCCGGGCCCGAGTACTCGATGTGGGAGCGGAAGAGATCGCCGCCGAGGTCCGCGCCGGTGATCTTCAGGGTCGCGCCTCCGACGGAGATGTCCACCGACCCGTGGTCGAGGTTACCCGCCGGGGCGGACTTGTCCATTACCTGGGTGCCCGTCGGCACGGATGGGCCGGCGGCCACGTACGCGATCGAGCCGCCCACCGCCAACAGCAGGATGAGAGCGGCCGCAACCGCTGACGCGCTTGCGGATATGGGCAGGCGCGTGACCAGGAGCTCGAGTCCTATGACGATGAGCAGGACCGGCCACAGGTCGCCGAGGCGATACAGCCGATCGGCGGAGATGACGTTGGTGTTGACGAGCAGGGCCACCCCGCCGAGCAGGATGAGCACTGCCGGCCACAACAAGCCTCGGTATCGAGTGCCGGGGGACTGCGCGCTCACGCCGAACCTAGGGCCGCTGTCGCCGGATGATCAGCCAGGCGCCGAGCAGGATCAGGAGCACGGGCCAGACGATGTCGAAGCGCAGCCAATCGAGCAGACCCAGGTTGTTGAGCAGGAAATAGACGCCGATCACGACCAGGACCACGGGCCAGAAGTACTCCCTGCGCCACCTCATTTGTGGGCCGATTCTAGACCGGCTCGACAACCGCGAAAAGGTCGGGGTGCTCCTTGCGCGCCGCCTCGATCAGGTCCGCGCCGGCCACCGTCACCTGCACTCCCGACCCGTTGGCGAGATAGCGTGAGGTCACGCGTCGCAGGTCGTCCGCTGTCACGTTGAGCAACCGATGCTTGAATTTCTCGCGCTCCTGGAGCGTGAAGCCCGTCAGCCTGTTGACTGCCTCACGCCGTCCCTTGATGTCAGGTGATTCGAGTGGGTCAACGTCGCCGCATGAGCCGAGGATCGCCTCCTTGAGCTGCTCCGCCTCGATTGGCGAGTCGAGGACCCATGTCACGGCCCGGTCGTACACGTCGTAGGTCCTGGTGATGTTCGGGTCGCGGTAGGAGCCGAGCATGAAGAGACCGGCGCCGGTGCTGGCCTGCGCGTAGCCGCCGTAGGCCCCGCCCTTCTCGCGAAGCTCCTTGTGCAGGAACGTGTCCCTCAAGTAGTTGGCGAGCACCAGCAATGCCGGCGCGTCAGCGTTCGTGTACCGAACGGTCTTGAAGGTGCGCACGTTGAAGGCCACGGGCACTGGAGCGATACGTGCTTCGGGGACTGGGTGCTGGGCCGGCGGCTTCGGGCTTCGCGTCTTCTCCTTTTGTGCGGGCAGCGCCTTCACGAGCGACGCCAGATGCTCGCTGACAGTCGCCACCGTCGACTCCT
>VBFW01000317.1 GCA_005880525.1 Chloroflexota bacterium
GCCTGCCCCTTTCCAGGTAGGCGGCGTAGAACTCGACACCTGGGAATGTCGCGCCAGCCTCCAGCCGCGACAGGTCGTCGTCCCACTCCGCGCGCACGTCGGCGCGAAGCGCCAGGATGTCCAGCTCGGTCCGGATCCGATGGGCGGCCAGCGCTCCCCGCTCAGGCCCGATCGTCAGCTCGCGGCCGGTGCGGATGACAACCCGACCCAGGCCCATAACCGACCGCTGGTTGGTCGGGTCGAACACACGCAGAGTGTCGATGGTGTCGCCGAGCCACTCCGCGCGGGCGGGCGCGTCCGCTCCGGCCGGAAACACGTCGAGGATGCCGCCGCGCAGCGAGAACTGGCCCGCCTCCTCCACCAGCGCCTCGCGCGAGTAGCCCAGCTCGGTCAGCCGCGCGGCAACCGTGACAGGATCGGGTCCGGCGCCGGGCTCGAGCTCGACCATGCCCGCCGCGAGGTCGGCAGGCGAGATGGTCGCGCGCAAGGCAGCCCGCCGCGAAGAGACGACGACCACCGGCTCGCCACCGGCCGCGGTCAGCGCCGCGAGCGCCTCGAGGCGCAGGCTCACCGCCTCGTCGAAGGCCGGCGGCCTGTCGAGAAACGAGACCGCCACCTCGGCGAAAACGTGAACCGGCGGCCGCCCTGCGAGCCACGGACGCAGGTCGCCCGCGAATCGCTCGGGTGCCGGAACAAGCACGAGAAGCGTGCGCCCTCGCGCCGCCAGGTCGCGCGCGATCGACGCCGCGACGATGGGCCACGCCGCGCGCGGGACCCTGCCGACGCGCAGGCGCTCATCAGGACGCTCGAGCCAGCGAGCCAGCGGCGGCGAGGCCTCGACCGCCGCCTGCCATAGGGCGGTCATTGCGGTTCTTCGCAGCCCAGTGCGCCGGCGCGGTTGTATTTGTCCGCCGCGCGCTCGAGCCCGGACTCGAGCGCCAGCTCCAGCGCGCCGGCCACCCCTGAGACCACCTTCTGCAGCTTTTCCGACTCCGCCTTCGTGAATCGCCCCAGCACGTAACGCACGCCAACGTCCGACGACCGGTGCGAGGGCTTGCCGATGCCCACGCGGAAGCGCGCGAAATCCTTGGTGCCCAGCGCGCTGATGATCGACAGCACGCCGTTGTGGCCCGCCCCCGAGCGACCGCTCTGGATGCGCAGCCGGCACAGCGGAAGGTCCAGCTCGTCGTGCACCACCCAGACCTGCGACGCCGCAACGCCGGTGTCGCGCATCGCCGCCTTCACCGCCTCACCGGAGAGGTTCATGTACGTCTGCGGAAGCACAAACCAGACGCCATGTGCCTCCGAGCGACCGACCAGCGACCTCCACCGCTTGCGTTCGACCTTCGCCCCGAGTCGCTCGGCGAGCATGCGGACGCACGCGAACCCCAGGTTGTGCCTGGTGTCCGAGTACTCGGCGTCCGGGTTGCCGAGCCCGACGATCAGGTGCTCTTCTCGTTTCTCCATGCGGACGCGAAAAGGCCGCCGGCGACTTGATGGGGCCCCCACGAAATCACGGCCGCAGCCTCTGATTTCGTGGGGTTAAGCGCCGGTGGCGAGGGTCAGAGTCTACGCGCCGCCGGCTTCACACCCGAGAGCGCGAGCGCCGCGAGGGTGAGGCGGGTCATCTCCCGGGTCTGGGCCGCGGTCGCATGATCCCAGCCAAGGAGGTGCAGCAGCCCGTGCACGCACAGCAGCGCGAGCTCGGTCTTCTGCGGATGGCGGTACTGCCGCGCCTGGCGGACCACCGCCGGCCAGGAGACAGCGACATCGCCGAGATGATCGCCCGACCCGCTGAATGACAGGACGTCGGTGGCGTGATCCTCGGCCGCGAACGTCCGGTTGAGCCGCCGTATCTCGGCGTCGCCCATGATCCGCACGGCGACCGAAGCCTCGCCCGCTGGCATGCGCGCGGCCACCTCCGGCACGCCTGCCGCTCGTTCGATGACACCGCGGACGAACGCCGGCGCCACCGGCGACGCTGCGGCCTTCACCACATCG
>VBFW01000318.1 GCA_005880525.1 Chloroflexota bacterium
CGACGCACTCGCCGGGTCGGGCGGGTACATCAGGTGGTGCAGCGCCGCCTCTTCCTGTATCCGGCCCGTGATCGCTCCAGCCTCCGCGACAGCGCATACGTTGTCGGTGTCTATCTCAATGCCGCTCATGCGCTCGAGCGACAGAACGATGCCGCCGCCCAGCGGCACGGAGCCTCCGACCAGGCTGGATCCACCGCCGCGGGCCACGACCGGAATGCAGTGGTGGTGACAGACCTTCATCACTTCCGAAACCTCCGATGTGGTTCCGGGAAGCACGGCCGCGATGAGCTCGCCATCCATGAAAGTGGCGTCATGCCTGAAGGGTTCGAGGGCGTCGCTGATCACGTGCCGGTCACCGACGACTGCCGCCAGCTCCCGCAGCGCCTGGATTGGAGTGGATGCCCGCACTACCGCGCCGTCATCCCCCCGTCCATCACGAACTCGCGGCGACCTGATCCGGAGCACCCATCCTGCCACCGAGCTGGCGCTCAGACATCGCGCGACGAGCCGCAACCGGACCGGGATGGTTCGACAGGATCTTGGTGATCCACTCACTCTCCACCGTTCCCGGGCAGATCGCAACCACTCGAATTCACTCTGCCGCATGATCGATGGCGATCGCACGAGTCAAACCGAGCGCAAGGTTTGACACGGCGCGAGCCCGATCGCCGCCGGGCTGAACAGCCGTCCCAAGTACGTCGTGTCGACCAGCCTCGCCGACCCACACTGGGCGGGCACGACCGTCCTGCACGGCGACCTCGCCACGGCCGTCGGTGATCTGAGAGCGCATCAAGACGGCACACTGCTGGTGCCCGGCAGTGGTGCCCTCGTCCGATGGCTGCTCGCCAACGGCCTGGTCGACCAGCTCGACCTGCTCACCTATCCCGTCGTCATCGGCCAGGGCACACGACTGTTCCCCGATTCCGGTCCGGACCTCGCGCTCGACCTGGTCAACTCGCGGACCACTTCCCGGGGCATCACCATCCAGACCTATCGGCCTCTCGGCCGTCCGGAGTACGCAACCACGGTCCACCCCGAAGACGTCATGCGCGACGCGACCTCGGATCGGCGCAGCTAAAACACGTCCAAGATCCGTCCACGCCTCATCGGAGACCGAGCGCCCAGCGCTCCGCTGACAACCCCGACAAACCTGCGTCGACATGGCATGGTCGGGTGAGCCGGCAGGGGGCTTTGGTCGGGCGCGCCGACCTCGGCATGGTTGGACGCTGGCGTGAGACTTGAAGAGAGACTGAGCTACGGCGTCAACCAGATCGATGCGAATGCGTGACGCGTCTGTGACCCGGCAGATGACGAAGGGAGAAACGCCATGGGAAGGATTGTTGTCAGTGAGAACGTCTCGCTCGACGGAGTCATCCAGGACCCAGCGGGGGTCGAGGGCTTCAGCCGCGGCGGGTGGGTCGGTCGTATCGGCGGCCAGGGTCGCGACGAGGCGGCCAAGGTTGCGCTCGACGAGGCGTTAGGCGCCAAGGCCTTTCTGCTGGGCCGAAGGAGCTACGAGTTCTTGGCCGCCCGGTGGCCATCCCGAAGTGGCCCATTCGCGGACAGGTTGAACAGCTTTCCCAAGTACGTCGTTTCCTCGACTCTCGATGCTCCCGTCTGGAACAACACCACGGTAATAAGGGGCGACGTGATCAACAAGGTCTCGAAGCTGAAGCGAGAGCTAGATGGCGAAATCCTCGTCGCTGCCAGCTTCCAACTCTGGCATACCCTAATGGAGCACGACCTTGTGGACGAGCTGCGCCTGATGATCTACCCAGTCGTGCTCGGGGCCGGCGAGCGCCTCTTCGGCGAGAGCAGTGGGAAGAAACTCACACGCCTTGTCAGCAACAGGACCGTCGACGATCTCGCTCTTCTCATCTACGAGCTTGTCCCACTGAGCTCATGACCTTCTCCGACACATTGATAGAAGTCGCAGATGACTGTCCGACCAAGAAAGCCGACGTCTGGGCGACCGCTCCTGCGGGCCTAGCCCGGGCACCCCGCCTCCAGGTCATTTCGCCGGCTCGCCAGGGCTTGAAACGGCCTGGTTTAGAGCCCGGATGGAGTGTGGTATGTCACCAGCTAAGCGATCCGCCCGGTTCATCAGAACAGGAGGTGCAGGAAAGATGGCGTTGAGTCGCTGGAGTCCGATGGGGGAGCTGGCCGGCCTGCATACGGCGATGGACAGGCTGTTCAGCGACTTCTTTGGCGGGCCTTTGCTGGAGAGTGGCGAGACCAGCCCGCGTAGCTGGTACCTGCCGATTGACGTGGTCGACAAGGGCGAGGCCTATGAGGTCAGGGCCGCCGTACCCGGTTTCTCGCCGGAGGAGGTCGAGCTGACTTATTCCGACGGGATGCTGAACATCTCGGCACAGCACAGTCAGGAGTCAAGCTCGAAGCGAGGCAGTTACCTGCGCCGCGAGCTGACCTACGGCAGCTTTGCGCGCAGCGTCCAGCTGCCGGGCGACGTCAAGGAGGACCAGATCAAGGCAAGCTTCGAGAACGGCATCCTGGTAATCGAGATCTCCAAGGTGCCGGCGGCGCAGCCGCGCAAGATCGCGATCAGCGGCAAGTCGCAAAAGCAG
>VBFW01000319.1 GCA_005880525.1 Chloroflexota bacterium
GAACGGCAGGCCGAGGTGCGTCGAGCAAACCTGGGCGAGGGTCGTCTCCATCCCCTGCCCCAGCGACGCCGTGCCGGTGTAGACGGTCACGTCGCCTGAGCCGCTCAGCTCGACGCGCGCGTACTCACGCTCGGCGGGGCCGGCCTTCTCGACGAAGAACGCGATGCCGAGGCCGCGCTTGAAGCCTTCGGGCGAACGCTGCGCGCGCCAGCGCTTCAGGCCGGGGTAGTCGAAAGCCTCGAGCGCCTTGTCCAGCAGCAGCGCGTAGTCGCCGCTGTCGTAGACGACCGGGTGCTCGTCGAACAGCGTGCCCGTGTCATGTGGGAACTCGTGGATGAAGTTGCGCCGGCGGATCTCGACCTTGTCGATGCCGAGGCGATTCGCGGCGATGTCGATCAGCCTCTCGCGCACGAAGTTGACCTCGAAGCGCCCCGGCGACCGATACGTGCCGCACGGCGTCTTGTTTGTGAGGACGCTGCGGTACTCGCCGCGATAGGCCGGCCACACGTACGGGCCGGGCAGCATCGAGACGCTGAGGCCGGGCACGGTCATGCCGTGCGTGCGCACGTATGCGCCGGTGTTGTTGACGAACGTGTCCTTCAGGCCGAGGAACGTGCCGTCGGCTTTCAGCGCCAGCTCGACGCGATGGATCTGCTCGCGCGAGTGGTTCATCGCGCGCAGGCTCTCCTCGCGATCCTCGATCCACACCACTGGCCGGCCCACGCGCATGGCCGCGAAGGGAATCAGGAAGTCTTCGGGATAGAACTCGCCTCGAGCCCCGAAGCCGCCGCCGACGTCCAGCTCGACGAGCCGAATTCTCGATTCGTCCCAGCCCAGCAGCTGGGCCAGGATGCGGCGGTTGACGTGCGGGATCTTGGCCGCGCCCCAGACCGTCAGTGTCTGCAAGCCCGCGTCGAACTGGGCTACGAGCCCGCGCGTCTCCAGGGGCGTGGCCGCGTGGCGCTGGATGCGAAATTCCTCTTTGATGACCTCGTCCGCCTGCGCGAACGCGGCCTCGATGTCGCCGCGCTCAACGACGAGGTGGCCGGCCACCGCGCCGGCGTCCGCATCGAGCACCACCTCGAGCGGCTCGTAATCGATGCTCAGCAGCTCGGCCGCGTCCTCGGCCAGGTAGCGTGACTCGGCGATGAGCACGGCCACCGGCTCGCCCGAATAGCGCACCTCGCCGTCGGCCAGCGGCTTTTGCAGGAATCGGTTGGCGGACTCGTTCTTGAACATTCGCGTCGGGATGGGGCGGCCGCGGTCAGGAAGTTCGGCGGCGGTGATGAGGTCGATGACTCCGGGCGCCTGGAGCGCCGCCGAGCCGTCGATGTGACTGAACCGAGCGTGGGCGTGGGGGCTGCGCACGACCAGCGCGTGGACCATGCCAGGACGCTTGAAGTCGGCGATGAAGGTGCCTTCGCCGCGAAGCAGCGGCCAGTCCTCCTTGCGCAGCGGCGAGGCGCCTATGCCGTGCAGCTCCACCGCCGGTGATACTAACCGCCGGGATGATCGGGACCAGCATGCCGCGCCTGGAGGACGATGCCCTCCTGCGCGGCGCGGCGCGTTTCGTCGACGACATCAAGCCCGACGGCTGCCTGCACATCGCGTTTCTGCGCAGCCCGATGGCGAGCGCCCGAATCAGGTCGATCGATGTGAGCTCCGCCGCACAAGCGCCGGGGGTGGTTGCGGTCGTCACCGCCGCCGATCTAGAGGGCTCGTGCGCTCCCATGAACGCCCGCATGACGACCCCGGGGCTAATCTCACCCGACCGGCCCATCCTCGCCATCGACCGCGTACGCTTCGTCGGCGAGGCGATCGCGGCGGTCGTGGCGCGGAGCCGCTACGAGGCCGAGGATGCGGCGGAGCTGATCGGCGTTGACCTGGATCCGCTGCCGGCGGTGAGCACGCTGGGAGCCGCCATGGCGGAGGGCTCGCCGCTCGTCCACGACAGCGTGCCCGGCAACCGCTACATCACGGTGCACCGTGCATACGGCGAC
>VBFW01000091.1 GCA_005880525.1 Chloroflexota bacterium
CGCTCTTATTGAGCACGTCGGTCGTTTTCGCGGCTGCGGCGGTGACCGGCGCCTCTGCCCACGCCACATGGACCGCGCTCGGCGCAAGCCTCGCTGCGATCCTGCTGGGTTCAACCATCGCCGCCTCGTTGCCGGTCGTCCAGGTCTACGCTGGCACGGTCATCGCCGCGCTGCGTGAGGAGTGATTGTGCTCGCGGCTCGTTTGGAACGCCGTTCAATCCTCAATTCGAAATCTAGGCGTTGATTCCTGGCAAAGGAGTTGATCAATGATCGGTCTCGGCAACAACGTGCATGTCTTCGCCAAACCGCATCGGCGTGAGGCCATGCGCAATCTTTTCGAGGACTTGCTCCAGTGCGGCCCAGTCGTCACCATCGAGCATCCGGGGATGGCCGAACCCATGTTGATCGTGCATTTCCCGCAAGGCGGGTCTCTGAGCATCGAGTTCACGCCGGATGCCTCCGACAGTGAGGAGCCCAGACTTGCCACCTGGCTCGAACTGCGAGCTCTGGAGCCAAACAGGGCTATTGATGCTCTGAGAAGTGCCCGGATCCGTGAAGTGAACCACCCTGGTCACCCCTATTACTTCATGGCTCCAGGTGGCCTGGTTTTCACGATCGTGTCGGCGACGCCATAGTCGCCGGCTCGATTGACTCGGCCCGGTTCGAACGGCAAGATACTGCCCGAATCCTTGTGTATGCGTGACGGCCGCCGGCTCCTGCTAGCTCTCCTCGGGAGCGCGGTGATGGTGCTGTCCTTTCCGGCCGTGGCGTCGGCCCACTATGAGCGTCCCACCACTGCGCCCGACGGCACCGGGCACGTACCTGCCTACCGCACCGGAGAGCAACATCTCCTCGTCTGCAAGAACGACCCGACAGACTTCGAAAAGCGAGTCGCCGGCTTCTCGCAGGAGCTGCAGGACTACAACCGCGGCCTTTATGCGGAGTGCATACAGAATGGATACCGCGACCTGCAGGCGGCGGTCGATCACGTGACCGGCGACGGGATGACCATCCTTGTGCTGCCCGGTCTCTACCTCGAGGAGCCGAGCCTGCTGCCCGAACCGGACGCGTGCAATCACCTGCCCGCCAAACGCGTGCCCTTCGGCTATCAGATCCTCAGTTATGAGCAGCAGAAGATGTGCCCGCACCAACAGAACCTGGTCGGCATCTTCGGCATCAAAGATCTGCAGATCGAGGGCACCGGCGCGACACCGGCCGACGTGGTCTTCGACGCGCAGTTTCAGAAGCTGAACGTGATCCGCGGCGATCGAACGAACGGCCTTTACCTGCGCAACTTCACCACCCAGAGATCAACCTTCAACGCGATCTACGTAATCGAGACTGACGGTTTTGTGATCAATCACGTGGTCGGCCGCTGGAACACTGAGTACGGATTTCTGAGCTTCGCCGCCGACCACGGCCTCATCACGAACTGCGAGGCCTACGGCAACGGCGACTCGGGCATCTATCCCGGCGGCACTTCCGACATCAACCGCAACCGAGCAACACCAGCGGCGCGTCGATGGACAGCCTGTTTCCGAATCACCCCGGCCTGCCGCAAAACCACGCCCTGTTCGAACACAACCTCATCCACAGCAACAACACGAACTACTACCCCTATGTCCGCGACGGCACATGCGCCAGGCCATATCTCCAGCGCGGCATCGAGAAGGGCGTCGTGTGTCCCGGGCCGGGCGTTCCCGTTGGCGTCGGAATCCTCGTCGTCGGCGGCAACTACAACCTCTTCCGCGACAACTGGATCTACGACAACTGGAAAATCGGGGTCGCGCAAACGTGGGTGCCAGGCGCGGTGCGAAACGACTTCCAGTGGGCGGCGCAAGAGGAGACCTCGAGCTTCAACCGCTACCTGGGCAACCACATGGGCTCCGACGTCGCCGGCCACAGCGAGCCCAACGGTCTCGACTTCTACTGGGATGGTCAGGGGATGGGCAACTGCTGGCAGTCCGACCACCCGTCGGGCGCCGATCCGCTGACCACGCCAGGATGCCCTGGCGCGACTTCGATGCGCTTGCTCGCAGATCCCAACAAGCTGGTCATGTTCGGCACTTGCTCCACCTACGACCTGGCGACCAGGACCTTTCCGGCCGGCTGCGACTGGTTCGACATGCCGCCGCGTCCGGGTTCGGTCGGAGCCTCGGTCAACATCGAAAGCATCGCACCCGCCGTCCAGCTCATCGTGGTGCTGATCCTCTTCGGCTGGCTGGTTCGACGCCATGGAGGGCCCACCTGGATTGGGATCGCCGCATCTTCGGCGGCAGTGGCGGGCTCACTGCTCCTGATCGGGGCGTCGCTGCAAGGGTCCTACTTCCTGGACGCCCCGGGCATCGCTCTTCTTGGGATCGCGTGGCTGGTGGCGGCCCGGCTCGTGCGGTCGCGCCGGCTGGCCGTTCTGAGCGTCGTGCTCGGCATGGTCGGCCTGCTCGAGGCGGTGGACAACGCGGTCGTCATGCTCCCGGTGCCCGTTGGTCCGGTCTGGATTCGCTTGCTGCTCGAGCTGACGTGGATGGGTTGGATGGCCGTCGTAATGATCGACGGAACTCGACGCTCCCGCCAGCCGCGGGGTACGAAAGCAGCCGGCAAGGTGAAACCCGAACCCGAACGTGCGAGCCCGAAACCACTAACACCACCTGCGCCTTCCCGGTTGCCGTGACCCATGACCCGGCGCAGTCGACGTCTATGCCAGGGGGCCTCCGGGATCCCCTTGATCAACTTCGACGAGCTTCCTGCGGCCGCGCCCGCCCGAGCGAAGCCTGACCCTCGACGCTGGGACTCTGAAATGCGTAGCGACGGCAGCGACGACCGCGTTATTGGCGGCGCCATCGACTGGAGGTGCGGTTACCCACACCTCCAGCACGCCCTCGTTCCATGAAGACCTGGCATGCGCAGCCCTGGGGTGGACCCGGACGCTGATCACCAAACCAGCTCCACTCTAGAGATCGGCGGACATCTTTCGAGAGGTAGCGGAGTTACGAATGGAGCAAGTTGGCCTGGTCAAGCAGCGACTGGCCCTGCGTCACCAGTGCATGCGCCTGCTGCTCGGTAATTGGCTGGCCCCCAAACTCGGCCTTCTCCAGCAAGCCGTTCATCTGCACCGCCAGCGCGTCGCGCTGGGTGTTGAGAGAGGAGAGCTGGTTCTCGAGGGCCGCGTAACGACTGTCATCTGAAGCGTTGCCGCTTGCGACGGCGTCGGTCGACACTATCAACGTGGCCAGTCCGAACTGCCCGACCGCAGCGTCCAGTTGCTTGTACATGACCGCGATCTTGTCGTAGCCGCCGTTCAGCTTGACAGCCGCCGGCGTGGCCCAGCCGTCGAGGTCCTCCATCAGGGCGCGGCCGTCGTGCGCGTAGTCGTCCTTCAGGCCGAGCAGCACCATGATCGTGGGACGGATGTCGGAGTGGTCCGACCAGGTGGTGCTGTCGATGCCAAGGTTGGTGACGCCAGGCCCGACCATGCCGAGCCAGGTGGTCGTGATATCGGACTGGAAGTCACCATGGTTCCAGGCGAAGGCCGGATTCTCCCTGACGCACGGCGAATTGCAGTTGGCCGCTCCGGCAAACAGGAAGTAGTTCGGGTGGGCGAACAGCGTGAAGGTGGGCGTCCGCGCCGGGTCGGCTGTGACCATATGCAGGATGTCCATCTCGACCGGGTCGGCCAGGGCGTCTGTGATCGTTTCGGTGTCGCCTGTGATGGGGTTGACGGCTGTAAGGCCGGCCGTTGCGCGCTCTAAGTTGCGGGTGACCGCGGCGCCCCGCGTCGGATTGCCGGTGATGTAGACGCTCGGGGCTGAGTCGTTGTGCACCGTGAACGGCGTGCTAATCCCCTGCTCAGTCGCAAGTAGGCCTGTCAGGTTGCCGTTGATCTCCCCGATCTTGCTGTATGTGCACGGCGTCATCACGCCGTCACAGCCATCCGGGCTGGGCCGGCCGCCCACGAAGTGGTCACCCTCGTCGGCCGTGATCACGAACAGCGTGTTGCTCTGGTTGATCCCATCGCCGGCGAGGCGCTGGAAGAACTGGCCGAATGCGGTGTCATACGCCTTTAGCGCGGCGACGTAGCCCGCCTCACCTGGCCCGTACGCCGGTCCGGTCAGAAACTTGTCGTGCGCGTCATTGATGTACGCATAGGTAACGGGGATTCCGTGCTCCTGCATGTCGGCAACGTACGCCAGCGAGACCTTGGCAGCCATCCCGGCGAATCCGGGGAAGCCGATGTGGCCTGACGTGTCCTGGATGGTGTCGCCGTCCAGGTCCGCCAGCTCGACTCCTCCCGTGCCAGTTCCGCCGATTTGTGGCGCCACGTACTTGTGGCCGAAAAGGCCCGTGAAGCCGGTGTAGCCACCTGGCTCGTCGGGCAGCAGGTCCGGCCTGCCGTGATTGGCCGCGGCGCAAACCGAGCTCGCCTGCGTGCAGTGCACGGCGATACCCACGAAGTCGGCGACAGCCTGGCCGGGGTTGCTCGCCACTTCAGCCGCCTCGGGCGATCCGGCGCCGAAGACGGTGGGGATGTCGGTGGCGATGTTCTCGAGCACTGTGTTGACCGTAGCCACCTGGCCGACGTTGCAGCCCGCCCTCGTGAATGGAACCCAGGGCGCGGGCGTGTTCTTGCCGTCGGCGCCAAGGAGGTTGAACTTGGTGTCGGTCGGGGTTGCGGTGGTCGGATCGAAGACCGGGTCGGTCCAGTAGGCGAAGGCGACGCCGGCGCTCGTCGTCCCTGACGGCGCGAAGTAGCGAAAAGTCGTGCCGATCGGCACGCCCATCCGGTCGCCGTACAGGCCGGTGAAGGACGTCAGGATGTCGGTTGCGTCGTGCGCGATGAGCGGCGTGTGGTGGTTGGTCAGCAGCACGCCGTTGTTCTCGATGAAGTTGAGCAGGTTGGGCATCTGTTCCAGGTCCGACGGCACGTTGGGGTTGTCGCGGGTGAAGTGGACGTTGTCGAACTGGATCTGAATGACGTGCTGGATTTGCTGGTGAGCCGAATTGAGCTGGCAGCCGCCGGTTCCCGCCGCCGCGCTCGCCGTCGGTGGGCCGGCGGCAAGAGCGGCGGCGACAATGCTCGCGCCGGCGGCCAGGTTCAGGATCCTGCGTCGTAGACGTTTCACGTCTGACCTCCGTCTTCACATCTGATGTCAAGCTCATGCTCTGCAGCGACCCCGAAGCCACGAAACGGGCATTCTCTCGGCCGCCAACTGGAGGCTGGGCCTCGCAGCAGTCGCCGTCATCGGTACAAGTACCGGGGCAGGTACCGGAATCTGGTACCGATTTTTCGCCTACGGCCGAAAGTCGAGTCTCGCCGGCCGTGCCTGCGGCTAAGCTCGTCGCGCCGTGGTCTGGATTTTGCGGACCTCGAAATTGAGGCTGGTGGTTCTCGCGGTGACGCTCGTCGCGTGCGCAAGTACCGCGCCATCAGCTACCAACCCCGACGCGCTCCCTCGTGGCGAAGTGGTTAAGAAACTGGACGCCGGCCAGGTGGGCAGCTTGCCAACCGGCCCTGTCTACATCAGGTTCGTGCGCTTCATGCAGCCGCCGGGATATGTCATCAATTCCAAGCAGCACGTCCCCAGCGTGGTCTATGTAGAGAGTGGCGCACAACGCCTGGTCCTGGCGGGTGAGCTGCCAGTCGACCTGGTAGCTGGACAAGCAAAGTTCCACCAGAGTTTGACCCACCAGCATCTGAACCCGGGATCGGTCCAGAGTGTTTGGTATTCGATTGCAGTTTGGCCGAGCTCAGCCCGCGGACAACCACTTGTTGATCCGATCGCGCGAGCCGCCTTCGAAAGCAGCGATTTCGATCGCACCTCACTGCCTCAGGTGGCTTATGCAGAGGTGCTTCGCCAGATCACCCTCGCCGGTGGCGGCACTTCTGGAGCGCATCGTTTTGGCGGGCTTGCGGCTTTTTACGTGCTGAGCGGCTCCATCTCTATCAAGGGCGCTCACCGCAGCTCAGTGCTTCTAGGCGTCGGCCAGGGCGCGGCTTTTCCTCCGGGGACCGATCTGCAAGAGACCAACGCGGGTCCGAATCAAGCGGTCTATCTCGAGTACATCGTGACTCCCGTCGGCGAGGAGTTCGAAGTCCCCTTGTCGCAGCCGCCCGCGGCCTGACCTCAATCGATCCTTAGCACCCGGTTGTCATCAGCGTCGGCGATGTAGACGGCGCCATGAGGATCGACCGCGACCCCCAATGGGGTGTGCATGACCGCGACCGTCGTAATGACACCGCTGAGGCCAAGCTTCCTGAGCCGGTGATTTACGCCATCGGCAATGAACACGTCGCCGGTCGGTCCGACAGCAAGGCCTTGTCCCATGCCCTCCAAGGGGTTGGTAGCGAGATTCAGTTCGGCGTAGATCGCCTGACCGCCATCGCCACCGTAGGCGGCGACGCCGGTGCCCGCAACCGTCGCAATCTGCCCGTTGACGTTGACTCGGCGGATGCGCTGGTTGAGCGTGTCAGCGATGTACAGATTGCCCTCGTCGTCAAAAGCCAGCCCACCCGGTGCGTGAAGCACTGCGTACAAGGCAGGACCACCATCCCCTCTATACCCGGCCTCACCCGTGCCGGCCACCGTGCGAATGATTCCATCGATGCCAAGTTGCCGAACCACGTTGTTGCCGGTGTCTGAGATGAAGACCGAGTCGCCAAAGCCGATGGCGACGCCGGTGGGAAGATTCAGCTTCGCGTCGATCGCCGGCGTTCCATCCCCCGCATAGCCGGCGTCGCCAGTTCCAGCCACAGTGCGGATCGTGCCGTCAGCGTCGACCCGACGCACCCGATTGCCGAGCGTGTCGGCGATGTAGACCCTGCCCGCGCTATCGACCGCCAAGCCTTGTGGCGTAGTCAGCCTGGCTTGCGCGCCTGGGCCCCCGTCTCCGTCATGGCCCGCATCACCCGTTCCTGCCAGCGTGGTGATCCGTCCGTCCGGATCAACTTCACGGACTCGGTTACCCTCGGCGATGTAGATCTCGCCACGTGGCCCAGTCGCGACCGCCACGGGACGGACTAGCGCTGCGGACGCGGCGAGGCCGCCGTCAGGCGAGAACGCACGCAGGCCGGTGCCGGCCACAGTGACGATCTTCTGGCCGCGAGGTGGCGTAGTTGCCAGCCAGCCGTTGGCAAGAGCCAGTCCCGTTAGCAGCACCGCGATCAACGCGACTCCCAGAACAGCGATGTAGCCGCGGCGCCTGGCCTGCGCAGGGTGAGCCGCCGTCGAAGGGGTTTCGATTGCGCTTCGGATTGGCACTTCGGCGGGTGCCGCGCCGACGTCCGTGGTCAGGCCCTGAGCCGCCACCCACGCCGCGACCTGGCTTCGGGAATGGAAACCCAGCTTGCCTCGTAACTGCTCGACGTGACTCTCGGCGGTGCGTTCAGAGATGAACAGCCGCGAAGCGATCTCGCGATTCGTCAATCCCTTGGCGACGAGGCTTGCCACCTCTCGTTCCCGCCGAGTGAGCTTTGTGGTCTCCACCGGAATGGCCACGAAGGATAGCAACCGCGACGTGCGCACAAAACCGGTACCAGATTCCAGTACCGACGCCGGTAGTTGTACCGATGACGGCTGGGGCGCCGAGCCTCAGCCTCGCTGACGATGGCCGGAACGCATCGTCTGCGCTCCGAGTCGCCACATCAAACCATTAGGAGATGTTCGATGAAGAGCCTTCTCGTGTTACTCGTCGTATTTGTGCTGGTCGCCGCGTGCGGCGGAGGCGCCGCCAGCACGCTGGTGAAGTCGGCGGCTCCGCCAGGTCCGTTGACCAAGTACCGGAACACTTTGTCGGGCCTCAACGCCAACAAGCAGATCGACTTGATCCAGAACGTGATCGATTTCGCACCGGGCGCCGCGAGCGTGGTCCACGTCCACACATCACCAAATCTCGCCACTCTTCTTCAGGGCCAGATCACGGTCAAGACGCCTGCGGGTGACAGGCAAGCGGCAATCGGGGAAATGCTGGTCGAGCCGATAGACGTGCCTCTTCAGGCGGTCAACACAGGCTCTGGCGAGGCGACCGTGGTGGTCGCATTCGTAGTGCCCCACGGTGGCAAACCAACGACCGCGGTAGCGGGGCAAGCCGCGCCGGCGCTCCCGAATAAGACGCTGTTCACCTTCACCCTGAGCACGCCCATACTCAGCGGCCCCTACAGCCTCGTTCAGCAGACCCTTGATTTCGCTCCCGGCTCCCAGACGCCTCAACACCGCCACGGCGGGACAGGCCTGATAACCGTGCTGCAGGGGCAGGTCACGTTGAGCAGGGATGGTTTGGTCAGGACCTTCAACGCCGGCGACAGCTTTGTCGAAATGCCGGGCCAGACACTTCAGGTATTCAACCGTGGCAGCGCAGATCTCGTGTTGGCGGCGACCTTCCTGCTGCCCGACGGCGCGCAACTGACGACCAACGTTTAGAGACATCGGTTCCCGTGCGGCCCAGCTGCAAAGCGCTGGACCTCAACTCACCGGGCCATTGAAGCGCGGTCTACAGAACTCAAAGGAGACGAAATGAAAATGCAGCTCAAGTGGTGGAACTGGCCGGTCGTTCTCGCGGTTGCAGTGGTGCTTCTCGTTCTAAGTGCAGCACCTGGCGCGGCCACCCCATCCTCCGGCGTCACAAACATGACTCTCGCCCGAGGCACGGACGTCTCAGGCGGGACGATACCGCTCCAGGAAGGAACCGATGTCGTCGTCTCGCAGATCTCAATCCAGCCCGGCGGATCGTCCGGCTGGCACATGCATCCCGGCGGCGCGATCGTCGTTGTCAAACAGGGTGAGGTCACGGTTTACAAATCGCAAGGCAGCCAGTGCGAGGCGACGACCTACACCGCAGGGCAAGCGTTCATCGAGCGGCCTGGCCAAGTGCACGACGCCGTGAACAGCGGCTCAGCTGTCTATGTTGCCTTCGTCACTTATCCGCGTGTCACTCCGGGTGGCGCGACCAGAATCGACATGCCTGACCCAGGCACTTGCCCAGGCCTCTGAAGGTCAGATCTGAAGCGCGGCGTCCCGCTTGATGGCGGGATGCCGCGTTGCGCCAGGCGTACCGCTCCAAATCGCACGGCAACGCCGGTGGGGTTCCGGACCACAACAGCTCAGATACGAGAAGGCGCTAGATGTCCCGTTGCGCGTCACTGCCGCCGAGCGCCAGGAATCCCAGCAGGGCGGCCACAATGCTGATGGCGATCAGTGAGCCGACCAGCGTGCTGTAACCGCCGGGAAGCGTGGCGATCACGGCGCTGATGAAGGGCGCCGCCGCCCGCGCGCCGTTCGAAAACGCGTAGATCACTCCGGACACCCCTCCATATACCCGTCTGCCAAAGAGTTCGGCTGGAACGCTGGCAGTCATCAAGGTCATCATTCCCGCGCTCGTCCCGAACAGGGCCGCGAACAAGAGGACCCCAAAATCGGAGCGATTGACCGCGAGGATCGCGAGTGCCAGAGCAGCCAGACCGAACGTGGCCGCAGGCAGTCGGCTGCCCCGCAGGGCCCTGCCGAAGAATATGAACATGAGCCTGCCGGGAAGTTGGCCGAGCCCCACTACACCGGCCGCGAAAGAGGCGAACTGGAGGCTGCGTCCGGAGTCCGATAGGAATGGGACGAGTTGCACGACCATGACAGACCAGCTGTAGCTGCCAAGCGCGATCGAAGCCGTCAGCAGCCAAAAACGCAAGCTCCTGATCGCCGTCCGGGCCTGGCCTGCGTCGTCGGGCTCGTTCTCCCGGACCGTCGTGATGGGTGGTGCGCGCAGGATGCCGGCGTGGAGCGGGATTGTGACCGCGCCCAACAAGACGGCCAGGATGACGAGGGCAGCTCGCCAGCCAAATTGCACCGTCAGGCTTCCGGCCAATGGCGAGAAGATGAAACTTGAGAACGCGCCCACCAGGGTGATCGCGACCAGCGCTTCGCGATGGCGGAGGCGAAACCATTTCGTGACCACGGCGAACACGGAGTTGTAGAGGACCGCCGCCATGGCAATGCCGAGGCCGCCGAATACGAGGTAGAGCTGAACGCGGTCGTGCACCTGCGACCATGCGAGCACCAGGCCAGCGGCGAGCGCCGAGCCTCCGGCGAGCAGGGCACGTGGCGGATAGCGGTCGAGGAAGGCACCGGCACCGATGCCTCCAATGGCCCAAACCGCGAGGGCGAGTGAGAATGCGGCGGTGAGCTCGAGCCG
>VBFW01000345.1 GCA_005880525.1 Chloroflexota bacterium
ACCGCCTTCACCGCTAGGTTCACGAGGGCGGGTGGCGGGTGATCAGGTCGGGGGGGCGAGATTCGGTTCCTCCCCGCCACGCGGGGAGGTTAGGTGGGGTGCGGGGCTGCCTAGGTTCCTCCCCGCTAGCAGGGAGGTCAGGTGGGGACGTGGAGCACACCTATCCTTTGAACATGGCGACGACCCTGGACCGGCACTCCTTCCCGTTCACTGCCATCGTCGGCCAGGAGTCGATGAAGCTGGCGTTGATCCTCAACGCCATAGAGCCCGCGGTCGGCGGGGTGCTCATCCGCGGCGAGAAGGGCACCGGCAAGTCCACCGCCGTGCGCGCGCTGGCGAAGCTGCTGCCCGAGCACACGGTCGTCGAAGGCTGCCACTTCGGCTGCGATCCGGATGACCGCGAGGCGCTGTGCGCCGACTGCCGGCTCAGGTATGCGGAGCACGGGAAGTTGCCTTCTCACTCGCGGAAGATGCGGGTCGTCGAGTTGCCCATCAACGCGTCTGAGGACCGGGTGGTCGGCACCATCGACATCGAGGCGGCCCTGCGTAGCGGCGCGAAGCGCTTCGAGCCCGGCGTCCTCGCGGAGGCCAACCGCAACATCCTCTACGTCGACGAGGTCAACCTCCTGGACGACCACATCGTCGACGTGCTGCTCGACGCGGCGGCGATGGGTGTCAACGTCATCGAGCGCGAGGGTGTGTCGTTCTTGCATCCATCGCGCTTCATCCTCATCGGCACGATGAACCCCGAGGAGGGCGAGCTCCGGCCGCAGCTGCTCGACCGCTTCGGCCTCTGCGTCGACGTGGAGGGCATCCGCGACCCCGATGAGCGCGTCCTCATCGCCGAACGAGACGCGGCGTTCAAGCGCGGCGACCACGAGTTCATGAACGAGTTCGCCGGCGCCGACCACAACCTTTCGCGCGCGCTCGCCGAGGCGATCGCCGCCGTCGACGATGTGAAGGTCACCAAGGCTCAGACCCGTCTCATCTCGTCGATATGCGTCGAGGCCGACGTCCTCGGGCACAGACGATCAGGAGGGCTCCAAGCCCAGCGAATCGGAAGCTTCCGAGCCCCAGCCATCGGACAGCCAGGCCCAGGCCGAGTCTGCGGCCGACGAGAGCTCCAGCGCCTCGGATTCGGGTGAGCAGTCGGCGGGCAGCGATCGCGGAATGACCACCGGCGGCTCCAGCGGGAACGAGTCATCGCCCGAGGCGACCGAGATGTTCAACCTTCGCCGCATCGACCTGCCGCGCCAGCGCCGCGTGCGCAAGCAGGGCGGCAAGCGCGCCGCCAGCCAGACGCCGGACCGGCGCGGCCGTTACGTGCGCGCGGAGCCCAAGGCGAAGGTGAACGACCTGGCCATCGACGCCACGGTGCGAGCAGCGGCCCCGATGCAGAAGGACCGCGGCCGCCGCGAAGGCGAGCGCTTGCTGCTCGAGCGTGACGACCTCCGCCAGAAGGTGCGCGAGCGCAAAGTCGGCAACCTGATCGTGTTCGTGGTCGACGCGTCAGCCTCGATGGACGCGGAGCAGCGCATGGCCGCGACCAAGGGCGCGATCCTCTCGCTCCTCCAGGACGCATACGTGCGGCGCGACCGCGTCGCCGTCGTGATCTTCAAGAACCGAACCGCCGAGGTGGTGCTGCGGCCGACATCCAGCGTCTCGCTGGCGCGCCGCCGGCTCGAGAAGCTCTCGGTGGGCGGGACCACGCCACTGACCCACGGTCTCATGGCCGGCTACAAGGTCGTGAAGACCGAGCTGCTGCGCGACCAGACCATCAGGCCGCTGCTGGTGCTCATCAGCGACGGCCGCGGCAACATCTCGATGTTCAAGGAGGAGCCGCTCGTCGAGGCGCAGAAGGTGGCCGGTCTCATCGAGGCCGAGCAGATCGACTGCCTGGTCATCGACTCAGCGCGCGATTACAGCCACCTCCCGTCGGTGCAGCACCTCGCACGGGTCGCGCCGATGTACCAGACGTACGCGATCAACGCCTGCGCCGACCTCGCGGAGCGCATGGGCGCCCGCTACTACGGGCTGTACGACCTATCGCGCGACGAGATCGCGTCGGCAGTCGAGAGGGAGCAGGGCAGAGGGCGAAACTGATCAGTTCGGGGAACGTTTCACCTTTAGACATTCCGATGCGATTGCTCACGAGCCTGGTGGCGGTGGTTGTGCTGGTTGCCTGCGGCGGTACCGTCGCCGGCGGAAATCCCGGTCCCGTGGCCAACTCCAGCCGGACAGTTTCGCCAGAACCCTCGGCCGCGCCGATACTGCCCGTCGAGATTGCGTCTCCGACCGCGCTCGGAGCTTCGGTTGCGAGCCGGGTACTGCCGCCGGCCACAGTGCTGCCGGCGGTGCCTCTGTGCACGACGCCCGTCCAGGTTTACAAGGACGGCAACGCCGGCCCTCTCCTGTGCAAGGGCGGAGCACTGAATGTCAACGCCTGGCAGTGGTTCGAGCAAAACCTTCAAGCGCCCGTCATGGCCGCCGGCCCTGGTCTTTCCGCGGACGCGCAGAGGACGGCGCTCTGTCGCGTTGGCCCGCAGAACATGACGGTGCCCGAAGCACAGAGTGCCTACTGGCTGGCAGCCGTCTATTACG
>VBFW01000346.1 GCA_005880525.1 Chloroflexota bacterium
GAGGCGGTGTCGCCGTCGCCTGAAACTCCGAGCATGATCAGCTCGCGATTCGCCAGCTGCGCGCCCGTCGTGAGCGATGGCATGCGGCCATGCACCCCGTTGAAGCCGTGTGCCGACTCGACGAAGTAGGCAGGCGTCTTCGACGAGCATCCGATGCCCGACATCTTGGCCAGCTTGTGCGGCTCGAGGCCGAGCTCGTACAGCGCCTTGATCATGTGGTTGGTGATGGAGTTGTGCCCGCAGCCGGCGCACAGCGTCGTCGCTGCGCCCTTGTAGGCGTCGCGGGAAAGTCCGGCTCGGTTGACAGTGACGCTCATACCGGGATGGCCTCCGATTGCAGGAGTGGTTCGGTGATGGCATCGGCCGGGATGGGCTGGCCGTTGTAGTGGCGGATCGAGCGCAGCCGGCCGATGAGCTCGGCGGGCAGGTTCAGCCTGATGAGGTCGAACATCTGGCCGTCACGGTTCTGCTCCACGACGTAAACGGTCTCATGCCTCTCCACGAAACCGGCGACGTCCGGTGACAGCGGCAGCGCGCGGATGCGCAGGTAGTCCACCGACTGGTTTGCCGCGGCCAGGCGCTCGCGCGCCTCACGCACCGCAGCGTCGGTCGATCCGAATGCGATGAGGCCGACTGATGACTTCCCCGACTCGTCAACCACCGGCGCCGGCAGCGCCGCCCGCGCGGTCTCGAACTTGCGGTTGAGGCGATCCATGTTGCGCGCGTATGCGTCGGCGCTCTCGGTGTACCTGGCGTGCTCGTCGTGGCCCGAACCGCGCGTGAAGTAACCCGCGGCGGGATGGTCGGTGCCGGGGAGCGTGCGGTACGTGATGCCGTCGCCCTCGACGTCCTGGTAGCGGCCCCACTCGCCGCTGAGGCGATCCAGGTCTTCCTTGCTCAGGACCTTGCCTCGGTCGAACGGCTTCTCGGGGTACTTGAAAGCAGGAGTCATCCACAGGTTCATGCCGAGGTCGAGATCCGAGAGCACGAACACCGGCGTCTGGAAACGGTCGGCGTAGTCGAACGCGTCGCGCCCGAACTCGTAGCACTCCTCGACCGAGCCGGGCAGCAGCACGAGGTGCTTGGTATCGCCATGGGAGATGGTGTACGCGAAGCTGATGTCGCCCTGCGAGGTGCGGGTGGGGAGGCCGGTCGACGGACCGATGCGCTGGATGTCGAAGATGACCACCGGCACCTCGGCGTAGTAGGCGAGGCCGGCGAACTCGGCCATCAGCGAGATTCCCGGGCCGGACGTGGAGGTCATCGCGCGAGCGCCGGCCCATGACGCGCCGATCGCCATGCCGACCGCCGCTAGCTCGTCCTCGGCTTGAACGACTGCGATGCGCTTCTCTCCGGTTTTGGGGTCGATACGGAAGCGGTCCGCGTACGCGATGAGGAAAAGTTGTCCTGGTAGTGGTCGAGCCCGACCTTGATCGCGTCGAGGTTCACCTGCACCGCCTTCGGCTTGGCGAGGAACTGACGCTTGACGCCGTGCTCGAGCGATTCCCACGGGATGCCGAGCACGCCGGCCACCACGCCGACGTAGATCATGTTGGCCAGCTGCTTGCGCAGCGTCTCGCTCGCGATCTTCGCCTTCGCGAGCTTGGCGAACGGCACCGGGTAGTAGACGACGTCGGTGCGCGCGTCGGCTGTCGAGTAGCTCTCCTCGTGGATGACGACGCCGCCGGGGCGGACGGTCTTCATGTCTTCGCGCCACGTGGTCGCGTTGAAGGCGACAAGGATGTCGACGCGGTCGGAGCGCGCCATGTGGCCCTGCGGCGTGATGCGCAGCTGGTACCAGGTCGGCAGACCTTCGATGTTTGAGGGGAAGACGTTCTTCGGCGCAACCGGGATGCCCATGTGGAATATCGCCCGTGTGAGCACCAGATTGGCCGTCTGGCTGCCGGAGCCATTTACGGTGGCAGCCTGGATGGTGAGGTTGTTGACGATGGGTTCGGTCATGTCGCCGGGCGGCGGATTAAGAAGTTTACGCGTCCGCTGGCGCAAACCTCATTCCGCTACATTCCTTGTCCGGTGAAGGTTGCGATTCCCAAGGAAACGGCGGCTGGGGAGCGGCGCGTGGCTCTCGTCCCCGACACCGCCACCAAGCTCATCGCCGCCGGGCTTCAGGTCTCCGTTCAGGCGGGCGCGGGTGCTTCCGCATACCTGGCGGACTCGGTCTATCAGGCGGCCGGCGTGACGGTAGAGGCTGACGAATCCGCGCTGATGAAGGATGCCGGCGCGGTGCTGAAGGTGCAGCCGCCGGATCAGTCCGAGGTGCGGCTGCTGCCCAGGGGCAGCGTGCTTGTCAGCTTCCTGCAGCCGGCTACAGACGCCGGGATCGTGCGCGCGCTCGCTGCGCAGGGAGTCACGGCTTTCAGCCTCGAGCTGGTGCCGCGCATCTCGCG
Organism: Chloroflexota bacterium; assembly: GCA_005880525.1. Classification (GTDB taxonomy): domain Bacteria; phylum Chloroflexota; class Dormibacteria; order Dormibacterales; family Dormibacteraceae; genus CF-118. Next base: position 2,409 of record VBFW01000346.1, read on the forward strand.
TGCGCAGTCGATGGACGCGCTTTCCTCGCAGGCTTCCGCGTCCGGCTACAAGGCGGTGCTGATGGCCGCAGAACAGCTGGGCAAGTTCTTTCCGATGATGATGACCGCGGCCGGGACCGTCGCCCCCGCGCGTGTGCTGGTGATGGGTGCGGGCGTCGCGGGCCTGCAGGCCATCGCCACAGCGCGCCGCCTTGGCGCGGTCGTATCTGCTTACGACGTGCGGCCCGCCGTGAAAGAAGAGGTGCATTCGCTCGGCGCCACGTTCATCGAGCTGCCTCTCGAATCACAGGAGGGCGAGGGCGGTTACGCGCGCGAGCAGTCCGAGGAGTTCCTGCGCAAACAGCGCGAGCTCATCGGCGAGCACATCGCGAAGTCCGACGTGGTCATCACCACCGCCGCGGTGCCTGGACGCCGCGCTCCGCTGCTGGTGACGGCGGACATGGTCAAGGGCATGCGGCCCGGGTCGATCATCGTCGACCTCGCCGCCGAGTCGGGTGGCAACGTGGAGCTCACCAAGGCCGGCTCGGACGTCGATGTGAACGGCGTCATGATCATGGGCCGCCGCAACGTGCCCTCGACGATGCCGCTGCACACGAGCCAGCTGTACGCGCGCAACGTCGCCAACCTGCTGCTGCATCTGGTCAAGGACGGCGCGATCAACCTCGACTTTCAAGACGAGATCACGAAGGGCGCGTGCGTCACGCACGCGGGCGAGATCGTGAGCGAGCGCGCGAAGCAACTGCTGGCGGCGGCCGGCTGAGGACGCCATGAGCACCGAGCTGCTGAACGAGTTCACCTTTTTCGTGCTGGCCGTCTTCGTCGGCATCGAGGTGATCTCCAAGGTGCCGACCATCCTGCATACACCGCTGATGTCGGGCACCAACGCGATCCACGGCATCATCCTGGTGGGCGCCATCGTCATCGCGGCCGGCGCGTCGTCGCCGGTCTCGATCGCCCTAGGCCTGGTGGCAGTGATCCTCGCGACGACCAACGTCGTCGGCGGGTTCGTGGTCACCGACCGAATGCTCGAGATGTTCAAGGGCCGCCAGGCGCCGAGGAACCAGTGAACGTAGCCATAACGCTTGCCTACCTGCTGGCCGCCGTGCTGTTCATCCTCGGCCTCAAGCAGCTCAGCTCACCGAAGGGGGCGCGTAACGGCAACTTCACGGCGGCCGCCGGAATGCTCATCGCCATCAGCGCGACGATCCCGCTCCTCCATTTCACGGTCGCGGGCATCGCGATCATCGGGATCGGGGTCGTGATCGGCGCGATCGTCGGCACCGTCGGCGCGCGCAGCGTGAAGATGACCGCGATCCCCCAGATGGTCGCGTTGTTCA
>VBFW01000347.1 GCA_005880525.1 Chloroflexota bacterium
ATCGCCGTGGTGCAGAACACGTACAACGCGAGCGGCGCCACCACGGTCCTCTACGCCGAGGACCTCAACGGCGGCACCAACCACGTGAAGCTGTTCACCCAGACCGGCGCCTTCACGCTGTGGCCAATCGGCTGGCACGGGACCAATGACCTCGTGCTGGCGAAGGTCCCGTCCTGCACTCAGGGCGGTGGGCCGACGTGCTGCGGTCCTCAGGAGCTCCACGTCGTGGACCCGGCGACCGCGGGACGCAGGTCCACGCTCGGCGGCAGCACGTGCGCTCTCGTCGGCTCCGCGACGCCGGCCGGCGCGCTGTGCGAGAACGGCGCCTTCAGCCAGGTCCACGTTCTCAGCTGGGCGGGCGCGACCGTGCAGACCTTCGCGATCCAGGGCCCAACCCCGGCCTACCTTTCGCCCGACGGCACAAGGGTTGCCCTGGTCGTCGACAACGCCACGACGTTCGCGGGCGCCAAGCAGACGCTCGACATGCTCGCGTGCGGCTGGATCGACGACACCCACGTCCTGGCGGGCGGCGACGCGCAGCTCCAGCCGAGGATCGGGGACGTGACGAGCGGCAACATCGTGCCGGTGAGCGCCCAGGGCGTTTGTGGAGGCACCATCCCGGGCGGCCTCTAGCCCGCCGGGTTATAACGAAGGCATGGCAAGCGCGGGGCCTCCCACCTCGACCGGGCAAATCTCGCCGGACGGACGCTGGCGGTGGGACGGCACGCAGTGGGTCCCGACCGGCCAGGTGGCGACCACCCGACGGCCGACACGCTGGATATGGTGGCTGGTCGGCGGCTGCGCCGTGCTGGTCATTGTGGCCGTGATTGCCGGCGTGCTGGGCCTGGCGTCGCTGTTCACCAACTTCCAGCGTGGGGGCTTGAGCTGCCTGCCTTCGGGCTTCCCTTCGTATCCGGGTGCGACCGTGACGAGCGAGAACACGTATTACGGCAGCGGGCTGCCGCCGGGCGACACCCGTGAGTGCCGCATGACGCTGGAGTCCACCGACGACGTTTCCACGGTAACGGCGTGGTATTCCTCGCATCTCAACTCGGGAGACTGGAAGGCCAGCACGGACGCCGCCAGCGGGACGATTCGCGTTCAGAACAATTCGAAAGCGTCCACCGTTGGGAACGTCGAGCTGCTCGGTCGCGGGCAGCACACTGAGATCAGGATCACACTCGACAGCTAGCGGCGGCGGTCGGCGATCTCCCTGGTCACTCGCTCGACAAAGGCCTCCACGGGTTCCTGCGTCCTTTCACCCGCGCGGTTGTTCACCGAGATGACGCCCGCCTCCACGTCCCTCGGCCCTATGACCACGATGTAGGGGACCTTCTGGTGCTTGGCGTCGCGCACCTTGCGCTCGACCTTCTGGTTGCGCGCGTCCAGCTCGACGCGGATCTTCGCGCGGCGCATCCGGTCCGAGATTTCCCTGGCGGTGTCGTGCTGTGCATCCGTCAGCGGCGCGATCACCACCTGCACCGGGTGCAGCCACGTCGGGAACGCGCCGGCGTAGCGCTCGATGAGGTAGCTGAACAGCCGCTCCATCGAGCCTGCTGCGCCCCGATGCACCATGACTGGCCGCTGGCGCGACCCGTCCTCGGCGACGTACTCGAGCTGGAATCGCTCGGGCAGCTGAAAGTCGATCTGCACA
>VBFW01000322.1 GCA_005880525.1 Chloroflexota bacterium
CGAAGCGCGGGGTCGAGAAACTGGGTTCCCATCGCCTTTCGCGCGTGCGCGTCGGCCTTGACGACCAGCGACCGGATGCCTTTGCCAAGCGATTCGATCTGGCCTTCGGCGGTCCGGCTCCGCCGGAGCGCGACGCCGACGGGCGTGAGCGCCACGATCGGATCAAAGCCCTTGGCCAGGTCCGCATTGGCAGAAGACCTCATGCCGCCATCGATAAAGCGCCGCGCCCCGACCGTGGCAGGCGGATAGACCAGCGGGACCGCGCAGCTGGCGGCTACGGCATCCACCAGGTCCACTCCGCTGTCGCGCCTGAACACCACGAACTCGCCGCTCTCGGCGTCGATCGCGGTGATCAGGAGGTCTCGATTGGGCCAGAGCTTCACGGGAAGCCGGCTGCTGATCACCCGTTTGCGCTCCGATTCAGGCATCGTGTGCGCGCGCAATGCGGCGCGTCCGATACGTGCCCTGACCTGGCGCTCATCACCGGGCATCAGCGTCCAGATCAGAAACCGACCGAGAGTTGAGATCGGGACGTGAGTGGCCACTTCGCCGATGGGATCTCTGAACTGCTTCGAGTAGAGCTCGTCGATCGGTACGCCACTCAGGATCTGAGCGCCGACGATGGCGCCGGCGGAGGTCCCGATGACGGCGTCCGCCCTGGTGAGATCGACGCCGGCCGCGTGCAGGCCGGCGATCATGCCGATCTCCCAGGCAGCTCCGGTGATGCCACCTCCGCCAAGGACCAGGGCCGCCCGGGCCATCTGGCCGCCATGTTAGTTCGACCAGTAGTCGCCAGCCGAATATGGCTGGTAAACTCCCAACTGTGATCGAACAAGCTGTCGTCTCACTAACCTCGGACGCCCAGGCTCGCCTCAAGGATCTCCTCGAGAAGGAAGGCAACCCCCAGCTGGCCCTCCGCATCTTCGTCAGCGGCGGCGGCTGCTCGGGCATGCAGTACGGCATGGCCTTCGACGACAACCGTCGCGCGGAGGACATGGTGATCGAAGCCGGAGGTGTCCAGATCCTCGTGGACGACTTCAGCGCCCCGTACATCCAGGGGTCAGAGATCGACTACGTCGACAGCCTGATGGGTGCCGGGTTCACGGTGCACAACCCGAACGCGGTGCACTCGTGCTCGTGCGGGCACTCGTTCGACACTGGCGACGACGCAGGCGGCGCGCAGGCCTGCGGCTGCGGCCACTAGCCGACTGACCCCGTCCCCCTGAAAATGGGGGGTCATGAGCCGGCGGCTTCGCGAGATCGTGCTCCTCTCGCTAGGGGTGATCACACCTCTGGGCATCCTCGCCGTGAACATCTCGGCGTTCGTCATGGGTCACCTGCCGGCTTTGAGGCTCATCATCGCCGGCTGCGCGCTGGTCAGCGGCCTGGTGCTCAACGGTCTCACCGCATGGTGGGTGCTGCGCCTCGCCAGCCGCAATGCCAATCCGCTCTACCGCGAGTACCGCACCTGGGCGATCGGCGCTGCGGTGCTCATCGTTGCGCTCACCGCCGGCGGCGGCGGCTACCTCACGTACCTCGGAATGCGCGACCCGACACATCTGCCCGACTCGCTGTCGATGATCGTGGCCTCCTTCATGCTGCTGCTGCCGCTGGCGGTTGCCTTCGCCAGCCGCCGCATCGCCGGCATGGGCGGAATCATCCCGGTCGACGAACCTGCCGGAAAAGAGAAGAGCCCCTCGCGAAGAGGGGCTCTTGGTCGAAGAACTAACTAACTAACGAGCTCTTCGCTCGTCCTTACATCATGTCCGGGGACATTCCGCCCATGCCACCGCCGCCCCTCTTCTCCTCGGGCACCTCGGTGACCATGGCCTCAGTCGTCAGCACCATTGCCGCGATCGACGCCGCGTTCTGCAGAGCAGAGCGAGTCACCTTGGCGGGGTCGACGATTCCGGCCTCGAACATGTTCACGAACTTGTCGTTAAGGGCGTCGTAGCCCTCGCCAGGCTTGCTCTTGCGAACTTGCTCGACGATGACCGAGCCTTCCTTGCCGGCGTTGAAGCAGATCTGCTTGATCGGCTCCTCGAGCGCCTTGCGCACGATCTGAACGCCGGTCAGCTGGTCTTCCTTCAGACCCAGCCCGCCGTCGAGCTTCTTCTGAGCGTTCAGCAGCACGGTGCCACCGCCCGCGACGATGCCCTCTTCCACTGCGGCCTTGGTCGCGCTCAGCGCGTCCTCGATGCGGTGCTTCTTCTCCTTCTGCTCCACCTCGGTGGCCGCCCCGACCTTGATCACGGCAACGCCGCCGGCGAGCTTCGCGAGCCGCTCCTGCAGCTTCTCCTTGTCGAAGTCGGAGGTGGTCTCCTCGACCTGGGACTTGATCGCCTTGATGCGCCCCTGGATGGCCTCCGGCTTGCCGGCGCCCTCCACGATCGTGGTGTCGTCCTTGGTGATGGTCACGCGGCGGGCCTTGCCCAGCTGCTCGATCTTGGTCTGGTCGAGCTTCAAGCCGAGGTCCTCGCTGATGACCTGGCCTCCCGTGAGGATGGCCATGTCCTCGAGCATCGCCTTGCGGCGGTCACCGAAACCAGGCGCCTTGACGGCGACCGCGGTGAACGTGCCCCGGATCTTGTTGACGATCAGGGTGGCCAGCGCCTCGCCCTCGACGTCCTCGGCGACGATCAGCAGAGGCTTGCCCTGCTGGACCACGCGCTCCAGCACGGGGAGCAGGTCCTGGATGGCCGAGATCTTGCGGTCGGTGATGAGGACGAACGGGTCTTCGAGCACGGCCTCCATCCGGTCCGGGTTTGTGACCATGTAGGGGGCCACGTAACCGCGGTCGAACTGCATGCCCTCGACCACCTCGAGCTCCGTGGCGATCGCCTGGTTGTCCTCGACTGTGATGACGCCGTCCTTGCCGACCTTGTCCATCGCGTCGGCGATGAGCGTGCCGATCTGCGGGTCCTGGCTCGAGATGGCCGCGACGTGCGCGACATCCTCGTGGCCCTTGATGGGCACGGCCAGCTTCTTGATCTCTTCGACTACGGCCTCGACTGCCTTCTCGATGCCGATCTTGAGCTGCATGGGGTTGGCGCCCGCTGTGACGTTGCGGAAGCCCTCGTTGATCATGGTCTGGGCCAGGATCGTCGCCGTGGTGGTGCCGTCACCGGCAACATCGTTGGTCTTGGTCGCGACCTCGCGCAGCAGCTGCGCGCCGGTGTTCTCCATCGCGTCCTTGAGGTCGATCTCGCGCACGATCGTGACGCCGTCGTTGGTCACGGTCGGGGCGCCGAACTTCTTCTCGAGAACCACGTTGCGGCCCTTGGGGCCGAGCGTGATGCGTACGGCAGAGGCCACGATGTCGATCCCCTTCTTCAGGGCTTGTCGCGCCTCTACGTCGAATGTGACTGGCTTTGACATATACCTTCCCTCTTAGCCTTTTTGATTACTTCTTCTTGCCGTTCGAAGCGACGATGGCGAGCACGTCCTTCTCGGACACGATCAGGTACTCGATCTCTTCGATCTTGAATTCGTTGCCGGCGTACTTCGCGTAAAGGACCTTGTCGCCGACCTTCAGCTCCATCGGAATCTTGGTCCCGTTGTCGAGGATCCTTCCGGTCCCCACTGCCTCGACGATGCCCTCCTGGGGCTTCTCCTTGGCTGTGTCCGGAAGCACGATCCCAGACTTGGTCTTCTCCTCTTTCTCGACCGGCTTTACGACCACCCGGTCGCCAAGCGGCTTCAGGTTCATGTACGCCCTCCTCAACTATGAAATGTGGTTAGCAGTCTTGTCCCCGGAGTGCTTGGCACTCCCAGGCAACGAGTGCCAATTCTACTACCCACCAGAGAAGGCGTTGAAACCCCCTGGTTATCCGCCGTCCCCACCTGACCTCCCCGCCGGCGGGGAGGAACCTTCTTTCAGGACCTCTCTGGCCTGCTCCACCGAGTCTTCGGGGACGAAGACCTTTGCTTCGGTGAAGTTGACCGCCACCGAGTAGGCGGTGTCGCCGAACACCTCCACCTTGATGCCGTGGGCATCCAGCACGGCTGCCACCAGGTCCGCCTGCAGTCGCTCGCCCTTGAAGACGACCTCCCAGCCCTTCACAGTCATCCTCCCCATCCTAGGGAGGGGTCGACTGTGGCCGGGTGGCCGGCGCCGAAGTGGCCGGCGGCCGCGATCATCGCGGCGTTGTCGGTACAGAGCTCGAGCGGGGGCATGGTCAGGCGGGCCCGATCGCCGACCACCTCGGCGGCGCGCCTACGCAGCAACGTGTTGGCGGCCACGCCGCCGGCAACGACGACCTCGCTGCTGGGCACCTGCGTGAGCGCCATGTCCAGCTTTGCAAGCAACGACTCGACAACCGACTCCTCGAACGCCGCCGCCAGGTCCGCGCGCGTCTGTTCGTCGACGTCGCCGAGGTCGCGCAGCCTGTACAGCAGTGCGGTCTTGAGACCGCTGAAGCTGTACTCCAGTCCGGGGAGCGACGTCCGAGGCAGGTGCTGCCGACGTGCGTCGCCCTGGCGCGCCAACCGATCGAGCGCAGGGCCTCCGGGGTAGCCAAGCCCGAGCATCCGGGCGGCCTTGTCGAATGCCTCGCCGGCGGCGTCTTGACGCCGGTCAGCGGCACCGACCATGCCGCGGAGAGACCCTGCGCGATCCCGGTGCCGACGAGCAGGCAGCCTGCCAGGCCCGGCCCGCGCGTGGCCGCGATCAGCTCGATGTCAGACGGCGTGGCGCCCGCGCGCTGTAGTGCGTGGTCGAGCAAGCCCGGCAGGCGCTCCAGGTGGTCGCGCGCCGCGAGCTCGGGCACGACGCCGCCGAACCCTGCGTGCAGCTGTACCTGTGAGTGGATGACGTTGCTGAGCGTCTTTCGCCCGTCCTCCACCACCGCGACGGACGTCTCGTCGCAGCTGGTCTCTATTCCTAGAGTCAGGCTCATCCGCCCCACCTAACCTCCCCACATGGTGGGGAGGGACTTGCGGATCAGTCGCCCCGCGTCAGCAGGTCCCTGCGTAGGCCTCGTACGTCGGCCTCGATGTGCTCTAGGTTCGACTCATAGGCGCTGCGGAAGCGCGGCGAGTGAATCGAGTCGGACCACATCACGATCGCGTCCTCGCCGTTGTCGGTGTAGTAGCCCTTGCGGCGCCCGATGACTTTGAACCCGAATCCCTCGTACATGTGCATCGCGTTCTCGTTCGTCGTGCGGACCTCGAGCGTGATCCACTTCGCGCCCATGTCGTAGGACGCTTGCACGAGGCCCGCGAAGAGGATGCGGCCGAACCCGCGGTGATGCAGGTCGCGGCGCACGCCAATGGTCGTCACGTGCGCCTCGTCATACATGCGCCACATGCCGCCGTAGCCGATGATCGTCGGGTCGAAGTCCGGCGCGCGAAAACGCGATGTGTCTTCGGCGGGTCCTTCCTGCCTGAGCACTACGTAGTGAGCGCTGGAGCGCGACGCCAGCTCGCGGAAGTACGCGTTGCGCGGCCACGGCGTCGCGAAGATCTCGCGCTCGATCTCCTGCACGGTGGCGACGTCGCCCTCGCGCATCAAGTCCAGTGTCAGGGACTGGCGGACCTGCACCATCTCTAGAACTTACTCGCGAATGACTGCATGTATTCGAGTCTCAGACTATCGTAGGCCACTTCTTGCGCCGTCTTTAGGACGATTGCGGCGGCGGCGCCGAAGGATCGCAACCGCGATTCGTCCTGCATGCGCACACCGGCGGCGACCAGCGCCTCCTGCGTCGCAGGCCTGAGCCAGCCGACGGCAGGCCATTCCTTTGGAAGCTCGCCTGGTTCTGCAAGACCCGCATCGGCGCCCGGAGCCAGGTGATACACGCGTCCGCGTCCGGCCTCGGACACGGCCACGGCCGGCTCCTCGCTGCGGGCGGCCTGGATGCCGAGTGTAGGCAGCGGAACGATCGGAACCTTTAGCCCCATCGCCAGGCCCAGCCCGAACGACACGCCCACGCGCAGACCGGTGAACGATCCCGGACCGGTGGCCACCGCCACCCTGGACAGAGGGCGGCCTTCGCGTATGACTCGGACGCCGTCCGCAAGGCCGAACACCGGGCCAGATGGGCCGACCTGCTCGCCTGCCACGCTGCCGTCCGGGCGCAGCAGCGCGATCGCCGACCTGGCTGAGGAGGTGTCGATGACGAGGATCATGCTTCGCTTTCGAATCGCAGCCGGCGCCGGTCGTCGCCGAGATTCTCAAACGTGACCAGCTCGGCGCGCCGCAGGTCCACGCGGTCGCCCCACTCGATCACCATCGCGCCGCCGTCCAGAAGCTCGTCGAGACCGAGGTCGGCGAGCTCGCCGGCGGCCTTCACGCGGTAGAGGTCGACGTGTGCGAGCTGTACGCGGCCGGGATAGATGCGCACCAGCTGGAATGTCGGGCTCTGGACCTGCGCGTCTGAGCCGGTGCCGCGCGCCATGCCACGTACGAACGTCGTCTTGCCCGAGCCGAGCGGGCCGGCGAGGAGCACCAGGTCGCCGGCCTTCAGGCGCGACCCCGTCTGCTCGCCCAGCGCCTCAGTCTCGGCCGCCGAGGCCGTCGTGACCTCACGCAAAGTGGTCGTAGCCACGCCCTGCTATCTCGGCGCCTTCGAGGTTCACCGCCCGCTCTCGCGTGAGCACGCCGACCGTGGTGAGCCCGGCACTGCGAACGACGTCCTCAGGCCCCACGCATACGAGCTCGACCTCCTCCCCGCTCGTAAGCGCGTCCTCGAGTGAAGCGCCGCCGGCCACCGGGACGTCAAGGGCTCGGAGGTCGCACCCGCAGCCCGACATCTCAGCGAACTTCTCCATCTCGCGGACGAGCCCGTCGGAAATATCGCCGCAGCAGAGTCCCAGCCCGTTGAGGCGCTTGCCTTGCTCGAGCAGCGGCTCGAGTCGTAGCGCCCGTCGCTGTCTGAGGGCGAGCGCGGCGCCACCAAGCGGTCCCGTCACCGCGACCGACCATCCTGGCTTGGCGGCGCTTCGCGGGAGCGGCCGCGCGGACGCATGTCCTGCGACGGTGAGCGAGAGGACCGCGGGTCCATCGATCGCGCTCATGTCGCCGCCCTCGATCGCCATGCCTACCTTCGCTGCGAGCGCGTGCATGCCGGCGAACAGCCCCACGAAGTCGTCAACCTTCCACGACCGCGGCACCGCGACCGACGTCAGCGCCCAGGTCGGGCTCGCCCCTTTCGCGGCCAGGTCGCCGAGCGCGAGCGCCAGCGCGCGCCACCCGGCATCCTCAGCGGTCATCCATCCGAGGTCGAAGTGGACGCCTTCGACGGCCATGTCGGTGCTGGCGATGGTGAAGGGGCCCATCTCCGCCAGCACCGCGGCATCATCGCCGCCGGCCTCCGCGCCGAGAAACTTCTTGATGAGCGCGAGCAGCTCCAGCTCGCCTGTCCCACCGATGGTCGTCACGATTCCAGCATCGCACGCAGGCGTCGGGCGGCCGCCTCGGGGTCGCGTGCGTCGCCGATCGCCCTGATCACACAGACTCGATGCAGGCCGAGCCTCGTCAGTTGCTGGACGTTCGACTCGTCGATCCCGCCGATGGCGAACACCGGCACCTCGGCGCCCACCGCTTTCGCCACCTCGAGCACGCCCTCTGGCCCGATCACGTCCTTCTCCGACTTCACCGGCGTCTCGAATGCGGGCCCAACGCCGAGGTAGTCCGCGCCATCGGCAATCGCCTGACGGGCGGCTTCGGGAGTCGGTGCGGACGCGCCGATGAGCAGCCTGTCGCCGGCGACGGACCGCGCTCCTTCGACCGTGATGTCGTCAGGTCCGAGGTGAACGGCATCCGCGCCGGCAAGCAACGCGATGTCGACGTGGTCGTTGACCACGAAGATCCTGTTCGCCGCGGCGGTGATGGCCCGCAGCGCCCTGGCCGCGGCGAGCAGCTCGCCTCGCGCCAGGTGTTTGTGGCGCAGCTGGATGATGTCCGCGCCGCCTCTCACGGCCGCCAGGGCGAGCTCAGACAGACGGGGCGGGTCGACGTCGGGTGTGATGAAGTAGAGCCGGCCGGCCGCTAGGTCAGGATCTGGCGAAGCTTCTCCCGGAACGCCGCGGGGGCGGCGTCGCAGTCGCACGAGTGCTTGACCAGCCGCTTGAGGTGGGCCTGGAACTCGTACTGGTCGCTGCAGTCGGGGCAGCCTTCCAGGTGCAGCTGGAGCTCCAGCACCTCGGTATTGTTCAACTCCCGATCGACGAACCGATCGAGCTTGTCTTTGCAGTCAGGACAGTTCATTGGGGAGTTGCACCGTTCGTGCTGCCGCGCACGATACCGGATTCCACGGCGTAGTCATAGAGGCTTTTCTGAAGCTGCTGGCGGGCCCGGTGGAGGCGGGACATGACAGTCCCGATCGGCACGCCAAGCGCCTGGGCGGCGTCCTTGTAGGAGAAGCCTTCCACGTCCACCAGGAGGACCACCTCCCGGTGCAGCGGGGGCAGGGTTTCCACAGCCGACACGACCTCCGACGCGGCGATACGGTCCAGGACGTCGGCTTCCGGCCGGGCGCCCTCGTCGCGCAGCTTCTCGAAGAGGACGAAGTCGCCGACGTCGTCAAGGCTGACGTCGTCCTTGCGCGTCCCCTTGAAGCGGTCCCAGAAGAGGTTGCGCATGATCGCGAAGAGCCAGGCCTTCATGTTTGTGCCGGTCTGGTAGCTGTGCTGATACCGGAGCGCGCGCAGATAAGCCTCCTGGACCAGGTCCTGTGCCTGGTCGGGATCCCGAGTCAAGCGGAGCGCGCCGCGATACAGCGTGTCCAGGTGTGTCAGCGCCTCTTCCGCAAACGCAAGTCGGGCCGGGCTCTCAGCCATCAGTACAGCCAGTGTAGTTTCACCTG
>VBFW01000323.1 GCA_005880525.1 Chloroflexota bacterium
GCTTGCGGATGTCATCGATCTTCAAGTCGCGGAACGGTGCTTCCTCATGCATCGAATTCATCATTACTCCTCGTCATCCCCGGCCAATCCGTAGGCGCCGACCTTCAGCACCTTCAACGACAGCAGCGCGCACTTGATGCGCGCGGGTGAGATCTCGATGCCCAGCTCTCCGAGCACGTCGTCCTTGTTGATCTTCTTGGCGTCGTCGAGCGGCATGCCTTTAAGGCGCTCGGTCAGCAGCGACGCCGACGCCTGCGAGATCGCGCAGCCGCGGCCGTGGAAACGGATGTCGTCGATGACCCCGTCCTTGATGCTGAAGTCCATGCCGACGACGTCCCCGCACAGCGGGTTGTCCTCCTCGTGCGTGATGTCGGGGCGCTCGAGGCGGCCGTAGTTCCTCGGGTTCTTGTAGTGGTCGAGGATGTACTCGCGGTAGAACTGGTCGTCAGCGGAAAGCGGCTTGCTGCTCACTTGAATATCCTCTGCGCCTCTTTGATGGAACCGACCAGGCGGTCGACTTCGTCCTTCTGCGTGTAGACATAGAAGGAGGCGCGAGCGGTGGCGGGGACGCCGAGCCGCGTCATCAAAGGCATCGCGCAGTGGTGGCCCGCGCGCAGGCACACCTGGTCGCGGTCGGCGATGGTGGCCAGGTCGTGCGGGTGGATGCCGTCGAGCGCGAAGGAGATGACGCCGGCACGGCGCGATGGCGGTGGACCGTAGACGGTCAAACCCTCGATATCGCTGAGCGCCTCGTAGGCGTACTCGGTGATCTCGGTCTCGTGCTCGCGGATGTTCTCCATGCCGAGCTCGCCGATGTAGTCGACGGCCGCGCCCAGGCCGATGACCTCGCCGATCGCCTGCGTTCCGGCCTCGAACTTCCACGGCAGGTCGTGGTAGGTCGTGCCCTCGACGCGAACCGTCTTGATCATGTCGCCGCCGCCCATGAACGGGTCCATCTGCTCGAGCAGCTCGCGGCGACCGTAGAGGATGCCGGCGCCGGTGGGCCCCAGCATCTTGTGCCCGCTGAACGCATAGAAGTCGCATCCGAGCGCGCGCACGTCGACGCCCTGGTGCGGCGCGCCCTGCGCCCCATCGACCAGCACGGTCGCGCCGGCGGCCTTGGCCCGCTTGACCATGTCATCGACCGGGTTGATGGTGCCGAGAGCGTTGCTGACCTGGCTGAATGCGACGAGCCTTGGCTGTTGCTCCAGCAGCTCGCGGAACTGGTCCTGGCGCAGCTCGCCGCGCTCGTCGATGTCCACGTACTCGATGCGCGCTCCGTTGGCCTCGGCCAGGATCTGCCACGGGACGATGTTCGAGTGATGGTCGAGGATCGTCAGCACGATGAGGTCGCCCGCCCTGACGTTGGCGCGGCCCCACGCGTACGCCACGAGGTTGATCGCCTCGGTCGTGCCGCGCGTGTTGATGATCTCCTTCGTCGAGGCTGCGTTGATGAAGGCGCGCACCTTCTCCCGCGTCGCCTCGTAGCGGTCGGTCGCCTCCTCGGCGATCTTGTAGGCCGCGCGATGGATGTTGGAGTTGTATCGCTCCCAGTAGTCCAGGACCGCGCTCGTCACCTGGCGTGGGCGCTGTGAGGTGTTGGCAGAGTCGAGGTAGGCGATGCCCGTCTCGAAGATGGGGAAGTCCTTGCGGACCGCGGCTACGTCATACATCAATGTCCTCCCCCTCGGAGGGGGAGGTCAGGTGGGGGTGAGGACCCAACCTCGACGTACACCTCTTCGCCCTCCACCTCGACTGGATAGACCTTTGTCGGGATCACCGCCGGCAAGCCTGTGACCGCTCCGGTCTCGAGGTTGAAACGTGAACCGTGCTGCGGGCACTCGACCTGGAGCTCGAACAGCTCGCCACCGCTGAGCAGGAAGTTCTCGTGTGTGCAGACG
>VBFW01000324.1 GCA_005880525.1 Chloroflexota bacterium
GTCTACCTGCCTTACTCGAAGCACCTGCACATCCTGGTGGCCGCGATCAACGTTTTCTTCACACGCACGGGCCGGCGCGGCCGCCTCGAGCCCATCGATTTCGAGCAGCCCGAGGCTGACGTCCGTTTCGGCGCCGCGACAGCGAGCGACCTCACCTGGAAGCAGCTGCTCGACACCATGTCGTGCACCGAGTGCGGCCGCTGCCAGGACGTGTGCCCTGCCTACAACACGGGCAAGGAGCTGTCGCCGAAGCTGCTGATCATGGCGCTGCGCGACCAGGTGCGCGCGCAGAGCACAGCAGCGCTGGTGCCGAACGCCGTCACAGACAACGTTGTGTGGGATTGCGTGACGTGCGGGGCGTGCGTGCAGGAGTGCCCGGTCGGCATCGAACACATCGACCACATCGTCGACCTGCGCCGCAACCTGGTGATGGTCGAGTCGCGATTTCCTGAAGAGGCAGGCACCATGCTGCGCGACGTCGACCGCGCGTCCAATCCCTGGGGCAAGGCGCAGGCGGATCGCGCAGCCTGGGCGGACGGCCTGGACGTGCGGGTGCTGCAGCCCGGCGAGCCGCCGCCCGATGTGCTCTTCTGGGTCGGGTGCGCGCCGGCTTTCGACGAGCGCGCGAAGCAGGGCGCGAGATCGACGGCGAAGCTCTTGAAGCAAGCCGGCGTGGACTTCGCGATCCTCGGGCCGCGCGAGGCATGCACCGGGGATCCGGCGCGGCGCATGGGCGACGAGTACACGTACCAGCGCCTGGCAAGGCAGAACGTCGAGACGCTCAACGAATCGAAGGTGACGAAGATCGTCACGACGTGTCCTCACTGCTTCAACACGATCGGCAACGAGTACGCCGATTTCGGCGGTGGCTACGAAGTCGTCCACCACACGGAGTTTCTTGCCGAGCTGGTGCGCGAGGGCAAGCTGCAGCCCGAGGCGGGCAGCCGCAAGATCACGTATCACGACTCGTGCTATCTCGCGCGCCACAACGACGTGCTGTCGGCGCCGCGCGAGCTGGCGTCGGCATCAGGCCAGGCGGTCGAGATGCCTCGTCACGGACGGCGTACGTTCTGCTGCGGCGCGGGCGGCGCGCGCATGTGGATGGAGGAGCGCCGCGGCCGGCCAATCAACGAGGAGCGCGTCCGAGAGGCGGCCGAGACCGGCGCCGACACGCTTGCCGTCGCCTGCCCGTTCTGCACCGTCATGCTCGACGACGGCGTGCGCAACACCGGCACGAAGATGGAGGTGATCGACCTGGCCTCGCTGCTTCACGAGGCGGTCGAGCGGAGGAGCGCTAAGCCGCAGCCGTAAAGAGAACTCGGTTCGCCGAGGGATCGACCGCCGCGAAGCCGCCCGCCTCCTCGGTGACGCTGACGTCACCGTGCTCCAGCCGGCCCACGACATCCTCGAGATCACGCCGCGCCGGCAGCTCGACTTTGAAGCGGCGCAGGCCGGCCGATCCTGGCGGCGCCGGGCGCGCGCCCCTGCCTGCCCACGTGTTGAGGCCGAGGTGGTGGTGATATCCGCCGGCGGACACGAAACCGACGCCCGGCACGTGGCCCATGACGTCGAAGCCGACCAGGTCGTGATAGAACCGCAGCGCCGCGTCGACGTCAGCGACGTGAAGGTGGACGTGGCCCATCTTCGTGGCCTCGGGCATAGGCACCTCCAGCCGGTCGTCCTCGCGCAGGTGGCTGAACAGCTCGTCGAGGTCGATCGGATCGCGGCCGGAGCGCGGCTTGCCGTCCTTGTCGTACGCGACGAAGGTGCCGTTGCCGAAGCCCATGGTCCCGTCCTCGGGCGACTCGGTGTAGATCTCGATGCCGTTGCCGTCCGGGTCCGACAGGTAATTGGCCTTGGTCATGACGTGGTCGGTGGGGTACTGGTCCCAACCCAGCCGGCCTAGCCTGGCGATGACCCGGGCCAGCTCGCGGCGGTCCGGCACGAGGAGCGCGAGGTGATAAAGGCCTGAGGTGCGGGGCACGACCGGTCGCTCGGCGTCAGGGTGGAGCACCACGAGCTCGCGGGCGCCGGCGCCCAGCCTGATCGCGCCGTCGGCTGACGGCAGTGGCGTCAGGCCCACGTAGTCGCGGTAGAAACGCAGCGCGCGGTCGCCGTCGGTCACCGCCAGGTCCACCGCGCCCATGCCAGTCGTCGCCGCGATTGACTCGGTTTTCATTCTCAGGATTCTTACCCAGCTTCGGCCGTCGCCATTCCCGATAATCGGCTTCGGTGGCGGAGCGAGCCCAGGCGGTCGTGATCGGCGGCGGCATCACCGGCGCCAGCG
>VBFW01000325.1 GCA_005880525.1 Chloroflexota bacterium
TGTAGCGACACCACAACGAATCGGCTGCCAGCAAGCTGAAGACACCACCCGCGCGGCCTGTGGCTCAGGTCCTCAGGTGCTGAAGCCGTGCTGGTGAAGCCGCTGGCAGCGAGGCCATCTTGTATCGCGGGCCGCAAGACCTTTTGTACCTCTCGTCCTGGGACCAGCTCGAGGGCGCCAGTCGGCTCAGGTTGCATGGTCGCCGCAGTTTAGCCATGGCATGGCCTGATTGTTTAGCCACTCTGAGTCAAGCCCTTCCAGTCTTTCCCGCATACCCCGAAAGTTCGAATAAGACCAAGCGTGGTGCTCCACTTTCGGTACCTCTAGTTGGGGCTCTCGGTCGGTAACCACGACCAGCCGCCGAGGGGCGCAGACGGCGACTGGAATGGCTTGCGGCCGAGTTAGGATGCGAAATCTGTGAGCGAAGACGCTGATTGACCTCTCAGACCAAGAGCTGAGGCTGATGCTCGAAGCGCTCGAGGATGCCGCCTACTACCGCGACACCCGCTCCCACGTCCTTCGAAGCGCTGTCCGGCGATCAACCCGACGAGGCGTGACACCAGTCGATGAAGCCGCTCGGGAGGACCATCAAGGCAAGGCGCGAGATTATCGCGAGCTGGCGAAGAAACTGAAAGCGCGGGGCGGCTAGGCCGCCCCGCGCGTCGAAAGGTCGAGATCTACCGGCGGTGAGTGCGGCGGCCCGTCTTGCCGCCCTTCATCAGAGTGCGCCAGCCACGCGCCTCGATCTTCACGCCAAACCGGCGGGCGGCCTCTCGGATCCGCCTCCATGCGCGGTCCCGCTCGGCATTGGTCACACCTTCGACCTGGTCAAATCGCGCCACCGCGTTGCGCACGTGGCGCGCGTCATTGATCGGTTCCTTGCGCTTGCGCGCGAAGGCGAACATCTGAGTCGGCATCCGGTTCTGCTGCCGCGTGCTCAGCCCGTGGCTCATCTTCCTTATCCGTGCGCCGTGGGCGCGGCGGCTCTGGACGGTCCGCGCCCGCTTGATGTTGCGGCGCGCTGCCGCCTTCTGCCTGGTGGTGGTGGCCATCTGGACCTCCTTGTTGTTTGCTCTCGGAGCGTGCGGAAGCAAGCGCTCCTAATGAGGCAACGCGAGCGCGCGACCGCTTACTTACAGATCAGAGCCGCGACGCGATCAGGGTTCGCCTCTTGGCGGGCTACGTGCCCGCGACGGGCAGCGATATTCGCAACGTCGTGCCGGTGCCGGCGGTGCTGTCCACATCGATCGTCCCGCCGTGCGCGACAGTGATGTCGTGCGCGATCGCTAGGCCAAGACCGCTGCCTGTCGTCCCCGCGCCGCGCACGAACCTCTCGAACACGTGAGGCAGCAGGTCGGGCGCGATTCCCTCGCCCGTGTCGATCACCGTGATCACCACCCGGTCACCTTCCGCCGCGGCCAATGCCAAAACCGAGACCGAGCCACCCGACGGCGTGTGTCGAATGGCGTTGGCGATCACGTTGCCGATTGCGCTTCGCATGCGCGTGGGATCAACGTCCACGACAGGCAGGCCGGAAGGAGCCGACGCGACCAGCTTCACGCCAGCCTCGTCAGCCTGCGCCGCGAAGGTCGCCACCGTCTCGTCGACCAGCTCCGCAGGATCGACAGGCTCGCGATTCAGGGCCAGGCTGCCCGTGTCGGTCAGCGCGAGCGCGCGAAGGTCCTCGACCAGCACCTCCAGCGACCGTGTCGCGTCGACGATCGGAGCGATGTGCACCGCATCAGCCGCATAAACGCCATCGGCGATGCCCTCGGCCTGGCCACGAATCACAGACAGCGGCGTTCGCAGCTCGTGCACCACGTCGGCAAGAAAGGATCGCCGCTGCTCGTCGCTCGACTTGAGGCGCGCCGACATCGAGTTGAACGCGCGCGCCACCGACCGCAGCTCGCGCGGCCCGGATTCGGGAATCGTGGCCGAGTAGTCACCGCGTTCGATTCGACCGGCCGCGTCGATCAGGTCGTCCATCGGCCGCGTGAAGCGCCGCATCCCGCGGCCAGCGCCGAAAACCAAGAGCAGGAATACGACTGCCACAAACGTCGCCACCGGCAGGGGTCCGAAACGCCCGGCCAGATAGCCGACCGCGATCGAGCTCCCGACTGCAAGCGCGAACGTCGCGATGAGCAACATGCAGCCCAGCCGCCACACAAATGCGGGCGGGCCACGCCTTCCCCATCTACTCCGAGGCGGCCATTGCCGATCTTCCGGCCACCACGGCGGCCGCCGGTCGGGAGGCGGCCCCCAGCGCCGGCTCATTTCGACGCCGGCGGCTCGGCGAAGCGATACCCAACCCCGAAAACCGTAAGCAGGTAGCGCGGCGACCGCGGGTCGGGCTCGATCTTCCGGCGGATGTTCTTGACGTGAGCGTCGATAGCGCGCTCGTACGACTCGAAGGCCACGCCGCGAACGGCATCCAGCAGCTGCGCGCGGGTGAACACGCGGCCCGGCTCGCGCGCAAGGGCCGCGAGCAGCTGAAACTCGGTCTTGGTCAGATCCACCCGCCGGCCGCCAAAGCGCGCCTCCATCCGAGGCAAGTCGAGCGAAACGTCGGTGCCTACGCGGATCAGCTCCGACTGGCGCTTCGAGCCTTCAACGCGGCGCAGGACTGTGCGCACGCGAGCCACGAGCTCCTTCGGGCTGAACGGCTTCGTCAGATAGTCGTCGGCGCCGAGCTCGCAGACGCGACCAGCACGGCAAACCCGCCGTGCTGGAGGTAGTCGCGCACGATCTGCACGATGCGCGGCTCGTCGTCGACGACAAGGATGGTCGCCACTCCGGCGACCATCCTAGTTCCGTCGTTCACCTACGCAGTCGTAGGTGGCGGAGGCGGGGGAGGTGTCTGCGATTCCGAGGGCTGGCCGCTGTGCACGCGGTCGTGCCACTCGCGCATCCTCTCGTCGCGGTACTGGTGCCAGCCGCCGCCGGGGCCCCAGCCTCGGCGTCCCCACCTTCCGAAGCCGAACGCCAGCTTGGCGAACAGCCAGAAGATGAAGAAGAAGAACAGCAGGCCGAAGATCCAGCCGAAGCCGAAGAAGTGCGGGCCGCCGTAGTAGTACGGGTAGTAGCCCGCCGCGGGCGCCGCCGTCGTGCCCGCCTGGGGCAGGTGCTGAGCGAAGCCGTCCGACCAGCCGGCCTGGTAGGCGATCACTCCGACCACTGCGATGATCACGATCGTCACCAGCAGTCCCAAAAAACCGAGTCCGCGTCTCATGTCGATCTCACTCCTTGAAATACCGGGGGATTCACTGGCCCCAGCATTCGATGGAGTTGTGAACGCGCTGTGAACGGGGCTCGAAGGCCGTGTGGAGGTCTTGACGGCCGCACTACAATCCACGACTGCAATGAGAGGTACCGGTGGCCAGCCTGCTGATCAGGGGCTTCGCACTTGGCTTTGCGATCGCGGCTTCGCCCGGGCCGATCTTCTTTCTCTGCCTTAGGAGAAGCCTTCTCCGCGGCTGGTTGACCGGATTGGTATCCGGGCTGGGCGTCGCCACCGCCGATGCGTTCTATGCGGCGGTCGCCGTGTTCGGCGTCGCCGCCGTGGTCACGACCACGCTGGCCCCCGTTGCACGCTGGCTGGCGCTTGCCGGTGGCCTGGCGCTCGTCTTCATCGGCATTCGTGCGGTCGTCAGCAGTCCGGCGACGCGCGAGGCGACCACCAGCACCACGCGCACCGGGCTTGCGTGGGCTTACACATCGATCCTCGGCCTCACCATCACCAACCCGGCGACCATCATCTCGTTCGCCGCGCTTGCGGCGGCTCTTGGCGCAGGGCTGAGCGGCTCGTGGACGCGACCCGCGCTCGTGGTAGCCGGTGTTGGGCTTGGGTCCACCAGCTGGTGGCTGATCCTCGCAGCGATCACTGCAGCGCTACGGGCTCGTGTGACTCCAACCGTCGCTCGAACCATTGGCATCGTCAGCGGTCTCGCGATCGCTGCCCTGGGGGCCGTGGCGGTGGTCGCTTCGTTCGGCAAGTAACATCAGATTCGATGACACACCCGCTCCGATTCGGACTGAAGCTTTCGGGTCAGGACACCACCATCGACGCCTTGCGCGCCGTGTGGCGAATCGCCGATGACGCAGGCTTTGACCACGTCTGGGACTTCGATCACCTCGCCTCCATCGGCGAGGGCGGACCCGACAGGCCCATCTACGAAGGCTGGACGCTGCAGGCCGCGATGGCCGAGGCGACCAAGCGGGTCCGCATCGGCTGCCTGGTCACGGGCAACACCTACCGCAACCCCGCGCTCCTGGCCAAGGAGGCGGTCACGGTCGATCACCTCTCAGGCGGGCGCCTGGAGTTCGGCATCGGGGCCGCGTGGGCCGAGATCGAGCACCAGATGTACGGCTTCGAGGGACTCGACCATCGCGTCGGCCGCCTCAGCGAGTCGCTGCGCATCATCAAGTCGCTCTGGACCGAGGAGCGCACCAACTTCGACGGCCGCTACTACCAGATGAAGGACGCGATCGCCAACCCGAAGCCGCTCCAGAAGCCCTACCCGCCCATCTGGATAGGCGCCTCGGGCGAGACCACGATGCGCCTGGTGGCGCGCTATGCCGATGTGTGGAACGCCGCCGGCGGCGATCCGCAGAAGACGAAGGAGCTCATTGAGAAGCTCGACCAGGCGTGCGCCGAGATCGGCCGCGACGCGTCAGAGATCCGCCGCTCGGTTCAGTTCGACTGGGACGGTAAGAGCCGCGACGAGCTCATGGAGCAGTCCGGCGCTTTCCTCGAGCGCGGCATCACCGAGCAGGTGATCTATCTGCGTGGTCCTGGTCTCGAGCCGGTG
>VBFW01000326.1 GCA_005880525.1 Chloroflexota bacterium
TGTTCGACGCCGAGGTGGTGGGCGAGATGATGCTGCAGCGAATGGCCAAAGAGATCTACGGGGATCAGGATCCGGCCGAGCGATTCGTGACCGCGAGCCCGCAGCGCATCCAGAAGGAAGGCGCCGACTACGTGCTGTCGCTGGACGTGCCGTTCCTGGAGCGCTCCGACGTCGACCTCAGCCGTCACAACGGCGAGCTGTACGTGACAGTAGGCAACTACCGTCGCGAGATCTCGCTGCCACGGGTTCTCGCGCAGCGCGACACAGCCGGAGCCGCAATCGACGACGGCAAGCTTCGCGTGCGGTTCACGAAGCGCAAGGACGCCAAACGATGAGTCGCGACGGCGAGCGGGCAATCGAGCTCATCAATGAGCTGGTCACGCGCGTGGGCAACGTCGTTTCCGACATGGTCCCGCCGTCGGCGCAGGTGCACCTCCTGAACGCGCAGCGTGAGCTCATCACAGCGCTGGTGCTCATCTACGAGCACCGTGTGACCGCCGGCCCGTCCGAGCGCGTCGGCTCGAGCCGGCGGACCGTGCGGCGCAGCGCGGTCAGGCGGCGGCCCCGCGCCGCCAACAAGATCCCGATCGAGTAGTCGGTTGACCGGCCTCGGCCTTTTCCTCGTCGCGGCGGTCATGCTCGTGCCGGCGCTGCTGATCGCGATCCCGCTGCACGAGATGGGCCACGCCGCGGCTGCCTACTTGCTGGGCGATCGATCGGTCAGGTACTTCGGCTACTTCACCTGGAATCCGCGGCGATTCCTCGACCCGCTCGGCGTGATCGCCGTCTTCATCGCGCTGGTCGGATGGGGAAAGAAGGTGCCGGTGCAGCCGAACCGAATCAGCTCGATGGGGCAGAAGGTCCTCTACGAGCTGGGCGGGCCCGCCGCCAACCTGGTCGCGGCTGTGATTGTGGGCGTGATCCTCCGCGTGCTGCATGGCGCCGGCAACGAGCCATCGATCAGCTCGCCGGTCGGCATTCTGACCTACCTGCTGTTCGCGATCTGGTTTCTCAACGTCTCGATCTTCGCGTTCCAGCTGCTGCCCATCCCGGGCCTCGATGGCTGGGACATAGTGGAAGCGCTTTTTCGCAACCGAAATCCGAAGTTCTTTTTCAGCGTGTCCACACGCCGGCGCGAGATCTGGATCGGCGCCATCGTCGTCATCTTCATCGGCAGCGTGTTCAGGGTGCCGGTTCTGAGCCTTGTGATGTCGCCCTTCTTCACGCCCGCGAGCCTAATCTCATTGGGCACATGCATGGGGTACGGAGTCCCAGGGTTCAACGCGCTGGCGCCCTGCCTGCTGTAGGCACGCTCGTCAACCAGCCGGCGTATTCGGCGCTCGTCGCCGACTTTGGCCGGGAGCGCGTGATTGAGGCCATTCGCGCGCAGGTGGAGGCCGAGCGCAGAGCAGAGCCCGCGGGTGATGAGGAACGCTTGAATCGGGTGGAAACGCGGCTCCGTGCCGAGGCGGCGCCGCGCCTGCGGCGTGTGATCAACGCCTCGGGCGTGATCCTTCACACCAACCTCGGACGGGCGCCGCTCTCGCGCGCCGCGCTGGACGCGCTCGCCGTGGCCGCGTCATACAGCAACCTCGAGCTCGACCTGGCCACTGGCAAGCGTGGCGAGCGAGCGGCTCTCCTCTCCGCGCCGCTCACCAGCCTGTTCGGTGCCGAGTCCGCGCTGGTCGTCAACAACAACGCGGCCGCCGTGCTGCTCGCGCTCACCGCGCTGTGCAAGGGCCGCGAGGTCGTCGTGTCGCGGGGCCAGCAGGTCGAGATCGGCGGATCCTTCCGCATGCCGGTCGTGATGCGCCTTTCCGGCGCGCGGATGGTCGAGGTCGGCACGACCAACCGCACCCGCGCCGCCGATTACGAGGAGGCGCTCACCGCGCGTACCGCGGCGCTGCTCCGCGTGCACACGTCCAACTACACCGTGAGCGGTTTCACCGAAACGGTGTCGCTCCGGGAGATGGAGGAGATCGCACGCCGGCACGACCTCATGCTCATCGACGACCTCGGCAGCGGCGCCACTGAACCAATCGCCGGCGAGCCGACGGTGGCCGATTCCGTGGCGCATTGCGAC
>VBFW01000338.1 GCA_005880525.1 Chloroflexota bacterium
GGACGTGACGAGGATGCCGACGCGGATCTTCTCCGTCCGCGCCGCCAGCCCGGCGAGCAGCGACCAGGCCTCGAAGTACGGACCGGTCGGCCGGCTCGGCTGGACGAGGTGGTCGCAAAGCCATGCGCTCTCGAAGCCCAGGCGCTCGAAGAGCTGCCAGCGCTCCACCGTCTTGTCCCACGTCATGTTCTGGTCGGTGCAGATGCCGAATCGGAATCGCCGCGCCATTCGTCTTCCCTCCTTGAGCCTCGAATCCTAGTGCCAACTAGAATCCTGAACGGCATGGGCCGCACCACGCTCAAGATGCCTCAGCTCGGCGAGTCGGTCACCGAGGGCACCGTCGACCGCTGGCTCAAGCAGGAGGGCGACATGGTGCGCCGCGACGAGCCGATCGTCGAGGTGGTCACCGACAAGGTCAACGCCGAGATCCCCTCACCGTTCGAAGGCCGCCTGGTGCGCATCGACGTGCAGCCGGGGCAGACGGTGCCCATCGGCGCCGCGCTGGCGGAGATCGAGGTCGAGGGCGCGACCCCGGCGACCGCGCCGGCCGCGCCGGCGAAGCCTGCGGAGCCTGCGGAGCCTGCGGAGCCCAGAGCAGAGCCGCCTCACGCCGCGGCGACGCCGGCCCCGGCCACCGAGCACGCGCGCGTCAGTCCGGCGGTGCGCAAGCTCGTCCAGGACCACGACCTGGATCTGTCGCAGATCGCGGGCAGCGGTCCCGGCGGTCGCGTCACCCGCGAGGACGTGCAGGCGTACCTGGCGAGCAAGCCGGCTCCTGCTGCCGCCGCGGCGCCCGCGGCGCCCCGCACCGGCGAGCGCGGCGACGAGATCGTCCGTATCTCCGCCGTGCGGCGCCAGATCGCCGAGCACATGGTCCGCAGCGTCAGCACCTCACCGCACGCGTGGTCGCTGCGCGAGGTCGACGTCACGAAGCTGCAGGCGTACCGCGAGGCAAACAAGGATGAGTTCAGCCAGCGCTACGGCTTCCCGCTCTCGTACGTGCCTTTCTTCGTCCAGATCGTCTCCGACGCGCTGCTGAAGAACCTGTACCTCAACTCGACGTGGACGGACGAAGGCATCGTGCTGCACCACTTCGTGAACATGGGCATCGCGGTCGCGCTGCCCGACGCGCTGATCGTGCCGGTGATCAAGGACGCCGACCTGATGGGCTTCACCGACCTGGCCCACGCCATCAACGACATCGCCAACCGCGCGCGCAACAAGCAGCTCAAGCCCGAGGACGTGCGCGGCGGCACCTTTACGCTGAACAACACCGGCGCTTTCGGGTCCGTGGCAGGTCAGTCGATCATCAACCAGCCGCAGGCCGCGATCCTCAGCACCGAATCGATCCGCAAGCGTCCGGTGGTAGTCAACGATGAGATCGTGATCCGGCCGATCATGAATCTCACGATGTCGTTTGACCACCGCATCGTCGACGGCCTGGCGGCGTCTCGATTCATCAACGACGTGTCCAAAGCGATCGAGGACTGGAGCCCGGCGAGCCTCAAGCTTTGAGGTTGTTCTTCTCCACGTAATCAGCGGTCGCGCGCAGGTAGAGATCGATCGCCGCCGGCTCGGCCGCGCGGCCCATGTGACCGACGCGGAAGATCTTCCCTGATAGCTCGCCGAGACCGCCGCCGATGCGCATGTGGTGCTCGTTGAACAGGTAAGCCGAGTAGTCGGCAAGGTTCATGTTCGGCAGCCCATACGAGGCGGTGGTCACCGGGGACGCGATGTCGATGGGCGACAGCATGCGGAAGCCCATCTCCTCCAGCCCGTCGCGCACTCGATCGCGCGCGGCGGCCAGTCGCCGGCAGCGGTTGTCGACGCCCTCTTTCAGCAGGCCGCTCAGGGCCACGTCGAAAGCCTCGACGACGTTGGTCGGCATGGTGGTCGGGTGCGGATGCCATCCGCCCCACTTGTCGGCGAACTCTCGCCACGTGGCGAGGTTGAGGTACCAGCCGGCGGCTTTCGGGCGGCCGTCGGCCAGGGCCTCGAGCGCCCGCGGCCCAGCGGCCAGCGGCGCCACGCCGATCGCGCCGCCGATGCATTTGTTGGCGACCGTGACGCACATGTCGGCGCCCCAGCCGTCCATGTCGAAAGGCACGCCGCCGACCGACGAGATGCCGTCGACGATGGTCAGCGCGCCGTGCTCGCGCGCGACGGCGCAGATTCCCTGCACCTCGTTGAGCACGCCGACCGAGGTCTCGTGGTGCACGACGCAAACGGCACGCACCTCCGGATGCTCGTCGAGCGCTTCTCGCACTTGAGCTTCGGTCACCGCATGGGCGAGCTCCGGCCTCACCCTGTGCACCTTCATTCCATTCGCGGTCGCAACGTCGGCCATGCGGTCGCCGAACAGCCCGTTTGTGGCCACGAGCACCTCGTCGCCCGGGCCGAGCACGCTGGCGATGCATGTCTCGATGCCCGCCATGCCCGAGCCGAAGATCAGATGCACGTCGCCCGACGTCTTGAACACCTGCTTCATGCCGGCAACGCAGCGCTTGGGTCACGCAAGCACCTCACGGGCTACGCGATAACCCGACTTGATCGCGCCCTCCATGCCGCCCGGTCCCACGCGGTTGTCGGTGTGCTCGCCGGCGAAGAAGACGCGGCCGTCGATCGGCGCCGCGATCAAAGGCAGCACGGTGTCGCGCTGATCGCCGATCGGCGCCCGCACGACAGCCCGCGACCACGGGTCGTGCGTCCAGCTCTTCACGAACCCGGCGACTCGTTTGATCGGCCTGCCGACCACCGAGCTCATGGTGGCATCGACGTCGTCGAGGATCTGCGTGTCGGTCATCCCAGATGGCTCGATGTCGCCCGCGGCAAGGCCGGCGACGATGATGTGCTCGCCTCGCTGGTGAACCGTCTGCTCCATGATGAATCCGGGCATGCGGTCGGTGAAGCAGCCCGAGCCGATCGCGCCCTTCACCATGTCGCGCTCGGCGTACTGGACCACGAGCCGCGTCGCGTTGCCGTAGCGCAGCTGGAGCAATGCGCGGACCTTGTCGGCGGGCAGCGCCGGCTCGAAGCCGAGCTCCGACACGAGCGGCCCGGGCACCGTGACGACGACGCGATCCCCGTGGAAGGTCTCGTGATCCGACTCCACTGTGACACCTGTCGCGCCCCATCCCACGACGCGCACCGGCCGCTGCAGGCGCGCATCCACCTTCCTGGCCATGGTGCGCGGCAGCGTGTCGTTGCCGCCTTTGATCTTGCGGTACGCCTCGCCCCAGGACAGCTCGACGTTGAGCTCCTGCGCGTCCGCGGTGCGCAGCGGCGCCGCGGGCGTGGACTGCGCGATGGCGGCAAGCAGAAGCTCGGCCGCCTCGGACACGCGAGCGCGTCGCAACCACTGGGCCACCGACTCGTAGTGGCTCGGCTTCGTCTTCTTGATCGCCACGCGCAGCTCGTTGACGATCTCGGCCGCGGCCGCGCGGTCAAGGCGCTCGCCGCTGAAGATCAGGTCGGGCACGTCGGTGCCGAGGCTGAACTCGTCGCTGAGCTCCACGCCGTGCTTCGCGCACAGCTCGGCGATGTTGTTCTGGCCGTGATAGATGATCTCGGCGCCGATGTCGGCGAACTGACCGTCGGCGAAACCTTCGCGAATCGTGAAGACTCGCCCGCCGACGCGATCCCGCGCCTCGAGCACGATCACCTCGTGGCCGGCGGCCTGGATCTCAGTCGCGGCGACCAGGCCCGAGAGTCCGGCGCCGACGACAAGCACCTTCATGCCCGGCGAA
>VBFW01000339.1 GCA_005880525.1 Chloroflexota bacterium
GAGGCGAGACCCTTCCCCTCCGGCCATGACGACCGCTTTCATGTCGTTGCCTTCCCCTCACTTACCATCGTAAGTCCGTGTCGGACGATATAAACAAACTCGCTTACGACCTCCTCTGGACGTGGCAACCGGCGATCCAGAATCTCTTTCGCACAATCGACCCCGAGAGATGGGAGCAGACGCGTCAGAATCCTGTGCTCCTGCTCAGCCAGCTCGGCGATGAGGGCGTCAAGGAAGCGCTGAAGCGCGATGACGTCAACAAGGCGCTCGACGAAGCGAAAGCCGCGTTCCGCCAGTACTACGACCGCAATCCTCCCTTCCTCGACGCGCATGCGCCAATGGTCATCGGATACTTCTCGCTCGAGTTCGGCATCGCCGAATGCCTGCCGATCTACTCGGGCGGTCTGGGCGTGCTCGCCGGCGACCACCTGAAAGCCACCAGCGACGTGGGCCTGCCCCTGGTCGCGGTCAGCCTTTTCTACAAGCAGGGATTCGGACGCCAGGACATCGACGCTGAGGCCAGGCAGGTCGAGGTCTATTCGGAGAACAAGGGCGCCGACCTGCCGGTGAAGAAGGTGGAAGGCATCGAGGTCGAGGCCCCCATCGGCGGCACCAACGTGAAAATCGCGGTGTGGAAGGCCCAGATCGGGCGCGTGCCGCTGTTCCTGCTCGACACCGACCTCCCAAGCAATCCGCCCGAGGCGCGCACGATCACCGACCGCCTGTACGTGCCCGAGCCCGACAAGCGGCTGAGGCAGGAGATTGTCCTGGGCATCGGCGGTGTTCGAGCGCTGCGAGCCATGGGAATCGCGGCCAACGTCTTTCACCTCAACGAAGGGCACAGCTTTCTCTGCG
>VBFW01000340.1 GCA_005880525.1 Chloroflexota bacterium
GCCGAACTGCGTCGAGACCTGGAACGGCCCCGACAGCCAGCCCTTCGTGACCGAGAACGTGCGCACGTAGAGCGCGTAGCCGGGAGCGTTGGCGTATGAGAGCCAGCTGACGTACGCGATGCCCGAGCCGCCTCCGGCGACCTCCATCAGATGCGGGCCGACCAGCTGATCCGGCGGCACCTGGATCGCCGGCGACCAGGTCAGGCCGCCATCGGTCGAGAAGGAAAGCCACCCGATGTCGTTGGTGCTCCCCTGCGTGTCCCACACGGCGTACAGGTTGCCGCTCGCGTCCCTGCCGATGCCGCCGTCGATCCACCACTCGTCAAGCGACATCGTGCCGCCCTCCGGGCCGACTGCGATCGGCGTCGACCACGTTTTGCCCTGATCTGTCGAGCTCGTGTAATAGCTGAAGGCCGGTTCCATGGCGTAGGTTCTCGTGTCGGTGATGTGGTAGCCCTGGTAGAGGACGTCGATCTTCCCGCTGGGGTCGATCACCATCGGCGCGCTGTCGCCCCCGCTGGCGGGGAAGCCCGGGCTGACGTAAGTCATCTTGCCCCATGTTTTGCCCTGGTCGGTCGACTTCTGCATGACGACGTTGAGGTCGCCGGTGGCGAACCCGCAACTGCCGCTTGCGGAGCAGAGGAACGTGACCGAAGTACGCTCCGGTCCGTAGTCCCACGTCACGTAAACGGTGCCGTCCGGCCCGACGGCGATGAAGTCGCGGTCGCCCCAGTTCTTGGGGTCCGGCGGTACCAGGTCGCTGACCTGGGTAAAGGTCGCGCCGTGGTCGAACGAGGCGGCGACACGCGGATACCACTGCGAGCCGTGGTCGACCATGAACGCGGCGTAGACCACGCTTCCGTCTCGCGCCACCGCGACCGCCGGGTCCCAGGCGTTGAAATTCGAGCCGATCGAGCCCGGGAGCGTGAATGCGTCGCTGAACGTCTTGCCGCCGTCGGTCGAGCGCGAGAACGCGATCTTCGAGCACCCCATCCAGTCCTCGTAGATGTAGCCGTTGCTCGGATCGACGGCCTGCTCGACCTCCGCGTTGCTGCCGGAGCACGAGGAATTGGTCAGGTTGGAGATCGGCCCGACCGAGTAGGTGGCGGCCGCCTGGGCCGCCGCCGGCGCCGCGAGGGCCACGACAGAGCTTGCGAGCACGGCCAACGCGCGAAACCACGTCCTCGCCATCCTCGACCCTCCTACACCCCCGAGCCTGAAGGCGCCCTTCCGTTCAATCTCCTAAGCTGCCACAGCCGAGCGCGCAAATCAAGAGAGGTCGAGCCTGGCGATTACCCTCGCGTCGGCCGCTCGACGCCCGCGATGGCTGGTGATTCCCCGGCCGAATGAACGCCTCGGCATCACCTGAACTCCTCTACTTCACCGAAAAGGGATCTGGACCGCCGCTCCTGCTAGTCCACGGGTTGATGGTCAGCGGCGCCATGTTCGATCCTGTGATCGACCATTTCGCGGCAACGCACCGCGTGATCGTTCCCGACCTGCGCGGGCACGGACGGAGCCGAGGGCTGCCACCCCCATACACGACAGCGCAGCTGGCTTCCGACCTGGTGCACCTGCTCGACCATCTGGATCTCGAAACCACGGATGTATTGGGCTATTCGCAGGGCGGGGCCATCGCGCAGCAGCTGGTTCTCGACCATCCCTTTCGATGCAGCCACCTCGTGCTCGGCTGCACCTACGCCTACAACATGGCCACCCCGCGCGAGTGGGTCGAGGGTCATCTCGCTCCCCTCCTTATCAGGGTCCTCGGAATGAGACGCCTGGCACGACTCATCGTCCTTCAGGGCGTGAAGCAACTCCCCAGGCAACGCGCGGAATGGATGGCCGGAATGGTGGCGGACCAGGATCGCGACCTGATGCTGGCCGCCTGGCGGGAGACGATGGCATTCGACAGCCGCCGGCGCCTGGCCGAGATCACCTGTCCGACGCTCATCATCGCCGGGTCGGACGATGTGGGAGTACCGATCCACCACGCGAAGATGCTGCATGAGGGCATTGCAGGTTCGCAGCTGGTGGTAATACAGGGCGCGGACCACGCGCTCATGTGGACGCACACCGATGAGTTCCTGAGCGTGACGGACGAATTTCTCACGGAGTGATCGGGGTCGGCCGGGATGCCCCGACCGACTCGAGACCCAGCGTGGTTGAGAGACGAGTAGTCTGGCCGTCGTGGACGGCGCGGCGCCGCTGACGGTCAACCTCGCCGAGATCGACCGCGGCGCTGTGGCGCTAGTGGGCGGCAAGGGCGCAAACCTCGGCGACCTGGCAAGGGCCGGCTTTCCGGTGCCGAAGGGGTTCGTTCTCACAACCCGTGGCTATGCCTTGGCTGCGGAGGCGGCGGGTGTCGACCCGGCACGACCGTCCAAGTCGGCCGAGCGGCTGCGTGCCGCGCCGCTGCCGGACGCGA
>VBFW01000336.1 GCA_005880525.1 Chloroflexota bacterium
CTTGGCTTTCGAGCCGCCATCATCGCCACCGTCACGCTGCTTGCGCTCTATTACCTGGCGGCGACAGTTTTCTCGCAGCACGACCATCTCATCGATCCGCTCTATGCCCCGGCTGCGATGGTCCTCGCGGCATCGTTTTCACTTGGCGCGCGTTACGTGCTGGTCGAGCGTGAACGGCGGAAGGTCGAGCGGATCTTCGGCCAGTACGTCGACCCGCGCATCTCGCGTCAGCTCGCGGATTCGCGCTCGATCAAGGACGTGACCTCGAAGGGTGAACGCCGCGAGCTGACGCTTCTGTTCGTCGACATCCGGGACTTCACGGCGATGTCGGAGGCGATGACCGCCGAAGACGTCCTCGCGGTCATCCAGGAATACCTGAACGAGATGAGCGCGCTCATCCTGAAGTGGGACGGCACGATCGACAAATACGTCGGCGACGAGATCGTGGCGATCTGGAACGCACCGATACACCAACCGCAGCACGCTCTATGGGCGGTGCGCTGCGCCTATGACCTCATCAACCAGGCGTCGGTGTTGCAGCGGCACCTTGCGGCGAAGGGATTGCCGCCCATCAGCTGGGGCATCGGCATCAACACCGGCCCTGCGGTCGTTGGCAACATGGGCAGCAGGGACCGGCTCCAGTACACGGCGCTCGGCGACACGGTCAACACGGCTGCGCGTTTCTGCAGCGTGGCGCCTGCATTCACAGTGCTGGTCGGCGAGAGCACATACGAGGCATGCAAGCAGTACCTGGCGGTGGACCAGGTTCCGGGCCTGCAGCTGAAAGGCAAGTCCGCGGACAAGTTCCGTGCGTACCAGGCAGTGTCGATCCGGGAGGAGGTGGGCTCGCCGTGGGTGCCGTTCCCGACCGAAGCCGCCAGCGACACGTACACGAAGATCAGGCGCACCTACGGCGCGCAGCTGGTATTTGCCGCCTCGACGCCCGGCGACCTCGACATTTGAGCATCGCCCGGGCGGCTGAGCTTGTGGCGCGCGCCCGGCGCGGCGTGGCGCTGACGGGGGCAGGCATCTCCGCCGAGAGCGGCATTCCGACATTTCGCGGCGAGGGCGGCTTGTGGCGTCAGTACGACCCCGTCAAGGTCGCGACTCTCGAAAACTTTCTCGAGGACCCGGCGCAGTACTGGCGTGTCGCTCGCGAACGCGGCCCCGCCGTGCTGGCGGCGCGGCCGAACGCCGGCCACGTCGCGCTGGCGGAGCTCGAGGCCAGCGGCCATATCGCCGCGGTCGTGACCCAGAACACCGACGGCCTCCATCGTGACGCCGGCAGCCGTCGCGTCATCGAGCTGCACGGCACCGGGCGGACCGTGCAGTGCCTCGACTGCGGAGTCGTCGAGTCGCGTGGCGACGTTCAGGCGCGCCTCGCCGACGAGATGCCGCCGCGATGCGCCGTTTGCGGCGGCACGTTCATGAAGCCGACCGTCGTCTTCTTCGGCGAGCAGATGCCGGCCGACGCAGTCGCTCAGGCCTTCGAGCTGGCCCGCGACGCTGATCTCATGCTGGTCGTGGGCTCATCGCTGGTCGTGTACCCGGCGGCAGAGGTCCCACTGGTCGCCGCGCGTGCCGGCGTGCCGATCGTGCTGATCAACGCCGAGCCCACGCCGATTGACGACCTTGCGGACGTCGTCATCCACGGGCGCTCCGGCGAGGTGCTGCCCGAAATCGCGCGGCTGGCCCTCGTTGCCTCAGGTGGATGACGTCGCCCGCGCTGACTCGCTGACCATCCACGACCAGCGCTCCGTCCTCGGCGATGTCCTGCGCCATGCCCTCGAAAGTGTGCCCGGGCATGTCCACGCGCACGTGGCGGCCGAGCGTGACCGATAGCTCGCGCCAGCGCTCCAGAATCGCGCTGCTTGACGCTGACGTCCACGCGCTCAGGTCGGCGCGCAGCCTTTCCAGCAGCTCGTCGCGCGGCCTGCCCAAACGCGCTGCACCTGGCGGCGCCGACGTCAGGTTGATGCCGATCCCGACCACCGCCTTTCCACGGCTGACCTCGACCAGGATCCCGCCCAGCTTGCGGCCCCGCAGCATCAGGTCGTTCGGCCACTTGAGCCTCACATCGGGCCCGCACGCTTCGGCAGCGCCGACGCCTGCGGCGAGGCTGAGCAACGGATGCGGCTCGAGCACGAACGAGGCCAGAAGCGCGCTGCCGGGCGGCGCTTCCCAGCGGCGATCCAGGCGTCCGCGGCCGGCCGTCTGGTGATCCGCGACCACGATCGAGCCAACTGGCAGCCCGCGCGCGACCTCCTGCGTGGAGGTCACCGAGGCCAGCCGCACGATCCGGGGCTCTTCCACGACCGGAGCTAAGCTTGCACGGGATGCAGATCCACCGTGCCGTCGTGCTGGTGGCGATGATGCTCATCAGCGTCGGCGCGCTCGTGCTGCTGCTGAGCAACGCGGACGGCAAGAGCCTGGTGGCGCTTGCCGTGGTCGTCCTGGCCGCGATAGCCGGTGGGATCGGCTTCAGCTGGAAGCGTTACTACCGCCGCTGAGTTAGAACCCTAAGTGCTGCGGCTGGGATACAAGGCGTCCGCGGAGCAGTTCGGCCCGCGCCGGCTGCTCGATTACGCGATCGAGGCCGAGCGAGCCGGGTTCGACAGCGTGTTCGTCAGCGATCACTTCCAGCCGTGGCAGGCGTTCGGCACCCTCGGCTCGCTGCACCCGGGCCGCTTCATCTGCGGGCTGGGCACCGGCGAGCACCTCAACGAAGGCGCATTAGGAATTACATGGCCGGACAACAAAGAGCGGTTCGCACGCATGCGCGAGGCCGTGAAGCTCATCCGGCGGCTGTGGTCGGAGCAGTCCGTGACGTTCGAAGGCGAGTACTACAAGACGCTCAATGCGACGATCTACGACCGCCCTGACCAGCCGGTTCCCATCTACATCGGTGCGGGCGGACCGCAGGTGGCGAAGTACGCCGGCCGAGCGGGTGACGGGCTCATCTGCACGTCGGGAAAGGGCATGGAGCTCTACAGCGAGCAGCTGCTGCCGGCGTTCGCCGACGGCGTGACCGAGTCAGGCCGCGACGCGGGCGCGCTGGACCGGATGATCGAGATGAAGGTGTCGTACGACACCGATCGCGATCGAGCGATGGAGGACACGAAGATCTGGGCGGCGCTGGCGCTGCCCGGCGAGCTGAAGGCCAACGTCAACGACCCGCGCGAGATGGAGCGACTGGCCAAGACCGCCGAGGAAACCGCGCACCGGCGCTGGCTTGTCTCGAGTGAGCCTGACGAGCACATCGACCGGCTGCGGCCTTACCTCGAGCTCGGCTTCAGGCACCTGGTGTTCCACCACCCGGGCGAGGACCAGTCGCGGTTCATCGAGCTGTACTCGAAGCAGATCCTTCCGCGCCTGCGCAAGGAGTTCGACTCCTGATGCAGGACTGGGTGATCGTCCTCGTCAAAGACTTCGCGTCGGCCAAACAGCGACTTGGGCCGGCGCTCGACGTTCGCGAGCGCAGCTCGCTCGCACGGCAGAACGCGCGGCGCGCCATCCGGG
>VBFW01000337.1 GCA_005880525.1 Chloroflexota bacterium
TCGTCACGCCGGGGATGAAGGCCCCGAGCGCGATCAGCAAGGTCGCAGGAACGCGCGAGTTCAGCTCTCCCCGGAACAGCGCCCGGATCGCCCCCGGCAGCGAGGCGAAGAAGTTCGGGATGATCGCGAGCACCCCGAACCGAGCCGGCAGCACACGCCGCTTGGGCATGTACACGTATGCGGAGTAGATCGCGCCGAACACCAGGCAGAGCGCGCCGGCGATGTTGAATGGCCCGGTTAAGACGCGAAGGTATCCGGGGAAACCGCTTCCGACGGGCACGTGCGTGGCCGGGTCGACCGCCCAGCCTGGTGCGGGCAGCGGCGCGGTGATCGCCATGTACGCGACCGCGGCGGAGCCCACGACCAGCACCGCCATCGCGATGTGCGCAGCGAGCGGCCGCCGCAGGGCGGTGGCCGCGATGATCGCGATCCCGCCGGCTGTGGCGATGGCGAAGGCGATGGTGCCCGCGGTTCCCGCTCCCGGATAGATCGGCGTGGTGGTGCCCTTCGCGTCGAGGTGGCTGAACAGCAGCGACAGCAGGCCGCCGATCAGCACCGTTACGCCCGCGAAATAACCGAACCGCGTCTTGGCCAGCAGGTAGATCGTGCCCGCGCCGAGATACGCGGCGACGAAGAACGCTCCGATCAAGTACCAGGCTCGGTAGAGGCCCTCGGTCCAGCCAAACGCGCCGCCCAGGAACTCCGTCCCAGCGCTGATGCCGTACCAGAGCAGCCCGATCGCCCACACGAGCTGGAAGGCGTGGCGGCGCTGCCACCACTGGTCGAAGACGAGGGCGGCGAACGCGAGGCTCAGCACGCTGGAGCCCAGCGGCAACGCGACGTTCAGAACACTCACGCCTTCACCCTCCCGTATGCATCCACCATCGCGATGAGAACTTCGTTGAGAAACCAGCCGACCTCGCGCTCGAGCTCGGCGTCCGCTCCCGCCTGGGCGAGTGCGAGCTCGTCCACGCTGGAGCTGACGACGGTCTCGAACAGGTGGAACGCGCGCATTGCATCTCCGAGCGAAAGCCCCACGCTGTGCGCCATCGCCGCGTATCGCTCGCCGAGGTCATCGATCGCGGCCGCGTTCTTCTTGTCTGGCTGGCCCGCGTACTCAATCAGCAACCGCATGAGGTCGTGACCGAGCTCACGTTGCTTCTCTTTGGCCGCCTCGTCGAAGCTCGCGTACCAGGGCTCTGACGCCAGCTGCCCGGCGCTCGCAGCCATGCGCGCACGACCCACCGACGAGTACAGGAGAAGACCCAGCTCGGGCGACGAGTGCGCGGCCAGGGCCTCCACGTCGGCGGCCTGGAAGCGGCGGTGGCCGCCCGGAGTCCGGAACGTGCGGATCCTGCCCCGATCCGCCCACTGCCGCAGTGTGTCGGCGTGCACGTGTAGCCTCTCAGAGGCTTCCTGCATGCTCAACCAGTCGTCCCTGGTCCCGACCCCGCCCACCACGGTCAGTCTAATGAAAACGGGGAGGACTACAGGGCCGGTCTGAGGTTTACCGAGATTTTCTACCGGAGCACAAACACGCCAACAGCGCTGACCGCTGCCAAACCTAGCGCCGCCAGCGATCCCCAGAACATCAGGAGGTAGCCGGCCGCCTCGCCGTCGGCGGGCGACCGTCCCGCGATCACGAAGCCGCCGCGGAAAGCGTCAACCACGATCCACGACCTGACGCCCGCAGCGGGCTGCCAGGTGATCTGGTCCTCTCCATGCGAGCGCACGTAATCGAAGACGCCGGGAGGCGGCAGGACCACCTCGCCGTCGAGACTTGCCGAGGAAGCCAGCACCGCTCGCTGCCCGTCGA
Organism: Chloroflexota bacterium; assembly: GCA_005880525.1. Taxonomy (GTDB): domain Bacteria; phylum Chloroflexota; class Dormibacteria; order Dormibacterales; family Dormibacteraceae; genus CF-118. Next base: position 1,817 of record VBFW01000337.1, read on the forward strand.
CCACGATCACGAACGGGTCGGTGGACCGGGCGATGTCCACCTTGGCGGCGGGGATGACTGCGCCGGGGCTCTCGCCCGCATCGAGGCGCGAAACCGCCGACCGCGCGATCTCCGCCTGCGGATGGTTCGCGGGCTGCCGGATCGCCTGCTGGGCCAGACCCGTCACGCCGATCACACCGAGGACTACCGCCGCGACGAGCGTCCCGAGCCTGGTCTTACTGATCACCCGATCCTATAACGGCGCTCGCGCTCAACTGTTCCAGGCTCTGCATACGCGACTGCGCGCGCGGGCCCAGCCTCGCGAGCACCGCGGCGACGATCGCCTCCAGCACCGCCGTGGCGCCGACGAGCGAGTCGAAGGGTCCGACGGTCTCGACGCTCGTCACCACCACCTGCCGCGCGAAAGCCGACGCCGGCGACAGCCACGGGTCGGTGAAGAGCACGACGTTGACGCCCTGCCCGGCGACCAGGCGCGCGCTTTCGATGGTGTCTGCCTGATAGCGGCGATAGTCGAAGACCACGAGCACGTCGCCCTTGCGCAGGTCGATGAGCTGCTGTGCGGCTGCCGTGCGCTCGGCGTCGACGAGCCCGATCCCCGGGCGAA
>VBFW01000092.1 GCA_005880525.1 Chloroflexota bacterium
AACGTTGCCGTTCGCGTCCACCGCTACGCAGAGGTCAGCGGTCGGGCACGACACGCCCGTCAGGAAACATGGAGCCCCCGTAGAGGCCGAAAACCCGCAGTTGGAACCGTCAATGTGGGTGACAGTCCATGCCGATGCGCCTCCGGTCGGGTTGCGAGACGTGACCACGTTCCCGACCTGGTCGACGGCTGCGCAGAAACTATTGCTTGGGCACGAGATGGCCGTCACGACATTGGAGCCGTCAACACGGGTCACAGTCCACGTTGACGGCCCACCCGTCGGGTCGGTGGATGTGATCACATCGCCGGCAGCGCCCACGGCAACGCAGAGGGCGCTTGTGGGACAGGAGACGCCGACGAAACACGGAGACCACCCGCTCACCGCTGCACCGCAATCAGCGCCGCGGACATGTGTCACCACCCATGCCTTTCCGGTTTGGTTTAGTGCGGGGGTCGGTGTCGCGGATGGACCTGGAATTGGAGGCCTGGTTGGCATGGCCAGGGCTGGTGTCGGGGACGCGACCACAGCGGCGGTCGGCGTTGCTCTGGCTGGGATCGAAGCACGAGCCTGAGGCGCCGGGGCGCTGCCACAAGCGGTAAGGATCAGAAGGGCGGTGAGAACGACGACTCTCATGTACGCGCTAACGCGGACCTGGGACTTTTGGTACGCCCTGGTAATGCTGGATCGTCGCGTATTTGTGGTGAGGTACGTTTAGGCGGCGGGGGAAATCTCACGGAGTGACTTCCAATGAAGCAGTCTTAGGGAGGATTTGAAGCCATGAACGTTGTCGAGTGGCTGCTCGATTCCGACCCTGCGATCCGCTGGCAGGTGATGCGCGACCTCATCGGTGCACCGGCCGAGGAAGTTGCGGCCGAGCGCGCCCGCATCGCCAAGGAAGGTTGGGGCGCACAGTTGCTCGCCCTCCAGCGGGACGACGGCCAGTGGGACGGCGGCTCGCCCAGGTTCAAGACCGAGGCCGGCGAGAAGTGGTGGCGATCGCTGCCCCCAGAAAGGCGAGGCACCCTCTTCCCCGAATGGACCTCGACGGCCTGGAGCCTGATGCTGCTCAGGCAGTTCGGTCTCGATCCGGCAAGCGCCGAAGCGCGCCGCGCCGTCCACCTGGTCCGTGAGCACGTCCAGTGGGAGCACGCCGGCGAGCCATTCTTCGCGGGTGAGGTGGAACCGTGCATCAACGGCAAGGCCACCGCCATCGGGGCCTACTTCGGCGAGAACGTCGAGCCCATCGTGGACCGGCTCCTCGGCGAGTAGATGAGCGATGGCGGGTGGAACTGCGAGCAGGAGAACGGCGCGACCGTGGGGTCATTCCACTCGACGATCGACGTGCTGGAGGGCCTGCTCGAGTACGAACTCGCGGTAGGAGGCAGGCCGGACGTGAACGCCGCCCGCATGCGCGGCCACGAGTACCTCCTCAACCGGCGGCTGTTTCGCCGGCTGTCGACCGGTGAGGTCGTCGACACGGCCTTCACGCGGTTCTCCTATCCGACGTACTGGCACTACGACGTTCTTCGAGGGCTTGACTACCTGCGCGCGGCCGGCGTCGCTCCGGACGAGCGGATGGCCGCGGCGATCGAGCTGGTCGTATCCAAGCGCAGTGCGGACGGCCGCTGGCCACTCGAGAATCCCCATTCCGGCCGCATGCACTTCGCGCTGGATGAGGGGGAGGGCAAACCGAGCCGGTGGAACACGCTGCGAGCCATGCGCGTGCTCAGGTGGTACGAGGCTCCGCGATCCGTCGAGACAAAGGCCAAGACTTCGCTGGAAAAGATGGCCTAGCCGGAGGTTATCGCACCTCGCGGGCGTGCCCGGTCGCTTCGGCGTACGCCCAGACCTGGAGGTCGGGCGGCTCGAGGCCGAGCGCCGTCAGGATTGAGCAGATCTGTTCGCGGTGCACGCTTCCGTGGTGCAGCGCTTGCGCGATCGGCACGAACGACTCTGCTTCGTAGGCGCCCTGGTCCAGGCTGACCTTGTACCGCGCGTCGAGCGGATCCGCGAGGTACTGCTCCCAAAGCCGCGCGGCCTCCTCGACCCTGGCCTCCAGCTCGTTGAGGTCGCTGACGTCGCTCTCGTCGCCTTCAGCCCACGCGGGACGCGTGACCTTGGCGCGCGGCAAGTAGCCGGCGTCCGCGTAGATGAGGTGGTTGAACGTGGAGATGATGGTGCCGTACGTGCCGGTCGCCGTCGCGTTCAGCTGGTTCGGCGTGAGCGCGCTGCAGAACTCGAGCAGGCGCTTGGTCGCCCAGGCGTTGTGGCGGAACGCTTCCAGCAGCAGCTCGTCCATAAGCACCCAAGTCTAGTCACCGCCTGGGCTGCTCCCGCTGGAGCCAGAGCAGCACTGCGCTTGGCACCGTCATCACAACACCGAGGACGAGGATGATTGCGATCATCACCGGGCTCGGCGGCTCGACCGAGTCGCTGCTCAACGCGTAGAGGAGCGCGCCGGTCAAGAGCAGCACGCCACCGAAGACGAGGGCGATGACAAGGCAGCCTCCGCTGACCTGGCGGCGTCCACTTCGGAACAGGCTGTAGCCCGAGCTCGCCGCCACGCCCGCCGAACCCAGCCCGACGACGAGGTCGAACGCGACGCTGCCCGGATCAGGCGACGCGCCCAGCAGCTCCTGGATGAGCGCACTGGTTGCCAGCAGGGCGCACAGGCCGCCGACGACCAGCCCGACCCATTTGTAGACGCCCTCGATCACGACTGGTGGGTTAGAAGCCGCGGAGTTTCTTCGGCGTGATGCGCACCGCCACCGAGTACTCGCTCGCCATCTTGGCAGGCGTACCGAGCTTCAGCCGCGCGATCTCGGTGCGGTACTTCGCCATGTAGGGCCGGTTCTTGTTGAGCGGCAATGCCCTCGTGTCTACGGCGGCCGTGCCGGTGAGGATCACGATGCCGTCGCCGTGCTTCTTGCTGTCAAGGTTCAATGCGACGTTCGGGTTGCGGGCGATGTTCTTCAGCTTTGCCTGGTTCGGGATGCTGTACATGAGCGCGGTGTCGCCTTCCCAGATGAACCAGACGGCGTTGGGCTGGGGCGTGCCATCGGCGGCAACCGTCGTCAGCCACACGATGGGTTCGGTTCTGAGAAGGCGCTCGGCGTACCTGCCGAATGGGGTGCTCGCGTCAATGAAGGTCTTGACGGCCATCATGCCCGAGAATAGGTGCCTGATGGGTGCAGCGCAAGGCAAGGTCCAAGCCATCTACATTGCGGCCAAGCACGGCGAGCTGCCGCACGAGGTCGACGTGGCGGTGGCGCAGGCGGGTCGCGGCATCGAGGGCGATCGCAACTTCGACGACGCCGATCCCGACTCCTGCAACATCACTCTGATCGAAGCCGAGACATTCGACGACCTGAAGGCGCGCCACGGGTTCGAGATCACTCCCCTCGAGTCGCGGCGGCAGGTGCTGGTGAGAGGCGTCAACCTCGGCGAGTTCGTCGGGCGGCGCTTCCAGGTCGGCGACGTCGAATGCGAGGGCGAGGAGCGCTGCGAGCCTTGCAACCACCTGGCGAAGATGGTGGGCACTCAGGACGTGCTGCGGGGGCTGCTCCACACCGGGCTGCGCGGGGTCATCGTCAAGAGCGGGACGATCCGGGTGGGTGACGCGGTCCGGCTGTCGGCGGTGGCCGAGCGCCTCTAAACGCGCCGAGTCGCGCCGCAGGCGGCGAGCAAAGACGCACTCAGCACGACTGCCGCCCGCGGCATATCAATACAACGAAGACTCGTGGAAGGCCGTTACGCGACTTCCCGGCGCGGCACGGGAGCCGTCCGATGAGGCTTTGGGCCGAGGTTTCGCTCGAAGACCGTCCGGTACTGCAGCAGCACCTGGCGCATGGCCTCGGTCTTGTCCCGCGGGCGCCCGTTGGCGGCGGCGGCTGCGTCGTGGCGGGCCTGCTGCATCTCGCGCGGCAGCCGCGCGTGATCGAGCGGTTGGCCGCGGGCGCTGAGCAGCGACATCACGAGCGAATCCGCCTCGCCGACAGCCCACTGTGGCTCGTACAGGAATCGCCCAGAGATGCGCTCCCATCCGACCTCGAATCGATTTCGAATCTGTTCGGGCAGCGGCGCCAGCCGCGGCGGCCGGGCCTTGATCGCACGCACGATGCCGACAACGACCGCGACGACCCACAGCGCGATGACGACGTCAACGGTCAGTGTCACTAAATCCATAGCGGCACCTCCATCTAAAAGAAACGTGTGACGCCCGGCGGGTTACCCCTTTGGCTAAGAGGCGATCTCCCGCCGACCCTTCGTCTCGCCACGCTCTTCTGGCCGTGCGTGTTCCTCGATCACCGCGCGGTAGTGAAGCAGCGCCTGCCTCATACCCTCGGTGCCGCCTTTGCCTTCCTGGCCGACTGCCTCACGGCGCGCGCGCCGCATGTTGGCCGGCAGCTTGTCTTCCGCCAGCGGGTGCTCGCGCTCACCAAGCAGGGCAAGCAAGAGCGCGTCGGCTTCTCGGACGGCATCATGATGATTCCCAGAACGACGATCGTCGTTGTGTCCATAAGTTCAAAACCTCCATTTAGGGAACGCCAAACTTCGCCGGAGGGACTGAACTAGACCGAATTCGAACTCGGGCGGGGCTAGGCTCTGAGGCTCTCCAGCTGCGAGGTCATCTCGCCGTAATGAACTCGGAGGTGGGAAATGCCTGGCCGCGCCAGGAACTGCCATCTCGGGATCCCGTGCAGGTCTTCGATCTCAGGCCACACGGGATCGTCGGCGTAGCCTCGCTCCCTGGCCCGAGCCGACTTCAGGTCGACCGGCTGGTCGAACCACTCCTGCGGCGTGGAGTCGAGCCACGCGAGCGCATCGGGTCCCATCGCCGACAGGTATTCGATCACCCGCTGGCGGGGCACCGTCCGCGCCACGTTGTCGGCCGCCTCCCTGGTTGCGCCGGCGCCAAAGAAGGCCTCAGGGTGGCGGACGTCCTTCCACTCGGCGCCCTCGACGAGCTCGGGCAGGTCTCGCAGGACGCAGTTCACCACCCAGTCGAGCGACCGCGCCGCATGCCACACGGTGAATCCGATCAGGTTGGCGCCATCGAAGGGACGGGCCGTCCACTCGTCGTCGGTGGCTTGGCTCGCGAATCCCTTGAGGCCGTTGAACGACCCGTTCAGCTGGAAACGAAGAAGCGGCTTGATTCCGGGAGGATAAGCGAAGCGGGAATCTCCCGCAACGCTCAGCGGTTGCAGCAATTCATGAGCTCAATGGGTGACTTCAACCGCGACCTCGTCGAAGACATGCGAGCCAACAAGGGCAAGCCGACATCAGGTCCGTTCGTCGGTCGTGACGTCCTGATTCTCACGACCAAGGGCGCGAAGTCCGGCGAGACTCGCGTGACGCCGATCGTGTATTCCCGGGACGGCGAGAGGTACGTCATCATCGCCTCGAAGGGCGGAGCGCCAACCAACCCGCACTGGTTCCACAACCTGGCGGCGCACCCGCACGTGACAGTCGAGGTCGATGGCGAGAAGTTCGCGGCGCATGCGCGCGTCGTCGACGAAGACGAGTACGAGCGCCTGTACCTGCACCACGCAACCAAGAATCCGGCTTTCCACGATTACCGGAAGAAGACCACGCGGAAGATTCCGGTGGTGCTGCTGGAGCGGGTCTAGGCTCTAGCTGCTCTCGTCGAGGCCCGCGCGGAGCAGGCCGGCCAGGTCCAGGCGACGGTTGCCCAGAGCGTAGTGGCCGTTGGCGTCGCGGTCCCACTCTTTCTCGGGCCGGTCCCAGCACAGCTCGAGGCCGTTCTCCTCCGGGTCGCGCAGGTAGATCGCCTCGTGCGTGCCGTGGTCGTTGAAGCCGTCGATGGCGTAGCCCGCGTCGCGCAGCCGGCGCAGCGCGTCGCCAAGCCCGGCCCGCGTCGGGTAGCGGATCGCGACGTGATAGAGGCCGGTCGTCCCCGGAGGTGGCGGGCTGCCGCCCTTCGACTCCCACGTGTTGAAGCCGAGGTGGTGGTGGTAGCCGCCGGCGGACATGAAGAGCATCGTCGGGGCCTCGACAACGACGTCGAAGCCGAGGATGCCGACGTAGAAGTCTTTGATCTTGCCCAGGTCGGAGGCTCGCAGGTGGACGTGGCCGATGTCCACGCCGTCTTCGATCGGACGGGGCGCCCGCTCGACCGGCGCCGCTCCGGCCTTGCTGCCCGGGTTGCCCACGTACGAGCCTGTGCGCGTCTCGGTTTCAGCCGGCGCCTTGGTCTGCTCTTTCAGGTCCATGACCCTTCAACCTTACGGCCGCAGTTGCGATTCCGGCGGGCGACGCCGGCTCCCGGGCGGCGAACCACAGGATCCAGGCGATCATCAGCGCGAGCATCACGAACATGGCGGCGCCTTCGATGCGGACGAGCGTCAGCGGCAGGTACTGCTCGGAACCGATCTCCGCGATCAGCCCGAAAACGCTGACCGCGATCGGCAGCAGCACCAGCCGCACCACGCCGTGCTGCGTTCGCCACGTGCCGAAAGCCCAGACGCACCCGAGGATGTACAGCTCCAGGAAGTAGTAAGGCCACACGGTCTTGGCGAGCATCGTGAATGCCGCGGAGGTGAGGGTCATGCCGGCAAAGAGCCGGCCCTCGTCGAAGCGATTGGAGCGAGCGAGCCACAGGTTCGTCGCGAGCACGACCGCAACCACGACGACGATGTCGTAGTGCTGCACCACGGTCTCGAGCGAGCTGTCGCGCGCGAGGCTCCAGACCGAGCCGGCGCCGACCTTCAGGCTGCCCCTGTAGGTGAAGAGCGAATGGATGACGTTCGAGGGGTCGGCGATGAGGAAGGGCAGCAGGATCGCTACGCCGGCAGCTGCTGTGCTCAGGCAGAAAGTGACAGCGCTGCGCAGGCTCTGCCTCCAGCCCGCGAGGCCGAAGGCCGCCGTCATCAGCACCGCCGAGCTTCGCGTCAGGATGCTGGCGCCGAACGCGATGCCCGCTCGTAACGGCCGGCCTTCACCGAGCCATCGGGCGGCCAGCAGCAGGAGCCAGATCTCGATCGGCTGCTCGATGTGCCCGTAGCCCGCGACCGACTGCCACGTCAAGGGGCTGAGGGTCAGGAGCGCGTACACCAGCAGCCGCACCGACGGGATGAGCGGCGTGCCGCGCAGGCGATCGATGGCCGCCACGGCTTCGCGCGCCATGAGCAGGACAAAGAGGCAGAAGACCCCTAGCGCGATGCCGCGCCGCGGCACTGTGGCATCCAGCCAGCCCACCGCGTTGAGGAGGACGCCCAGCACGCTCAGCGGCAGCAGCGACACCGGTCCGTTGGCGTTCGGATAGAGCGCGTGCCCGCCGGCTGCGTACACGGAGAACGGGTGGCCGTGGACCGCGATCTTCGCGGACGGCCAGAAGAAGATGTCGAGGTCGGTCGGCTGAAACGGCAGCAGCCCGACGCCGATCCACAACGCCACGTAGGGGGCGATCCAGGAGCGGGGCTTCAGGAGGAGGGCCGTCACGGGTATGGGCAGGTTAGCGTCCCCACCTGACCTCCCCACTGCCTGGGGAGGGACCCGGGGCAGGTTAACGTCCCCACCTAACCTCCCCACTGCGTGGGGAGGGACCTCTGTATACAACGCGTGTTTCAGGCCCTCTAAGGGCGCCTAGATCGTTGGGCCCGAGATCAGCGTGACGGTCGCCGTGTGAGTGGCGGTGCCTGAGATCCAGGTGATCTTGACCTGGTCGCCTGGCTTGTACTGGTGGAGGGCGTCGCCCAGCGCGGTCGCCGAGTCGACGACCGCGCTGTTCACGCGGGTGATCACGGATCCGGCGGTGATGCCGGCGTGGTCGGCAGGCGAGCCCGCCACCACGGTCCGCACGTATGCGCCGGAGCTGACGTTTACGCCAAGCTGCGCTGCGCTGCTTGCGTCGAGCGTCTGGACCGAGACGCCGAGGTATCCGACCGGACCGATGAAGACGCCGTTCCCTGCCTGCCCGGCGAGGATGCGGTTGGCGATGTCGACCGCCTTGCTCGATGGGATCGCGAATGCGATGGTGGTCGAGCTCGAGCGGAAGCCCTGCGCCTCGCCCGCCGTGATGACGCCGACCACCTGGCCCGCGCTGTTGACGAGCGCTCCGCCCGAGTCGCCAGGGCTGATCTCGGCGTCGGACTGGATCATGCCCGTGAGCTGCTCGGCCTGCGCGCCGTTGTCGCTCGCGGTGATGGTCTGGTCGAGCGCGGTGACGCTGCCCTTCGTGACGCGCGGCGCGCCGCCGAGGCCGAGCGCGTTGCCGAGGGCGTAGATCGTGTCGCCGACCTGGACGGTTGATGAATCGGCAATGGTGACCGTCGGGAGCCCCGACACGCCGTTGATGTGGATGACGGCGATGTCGTCAGTGGGATCGACGCCGAGCACCGTCGCCGGGTAGGTGCCCGACTTGCCCTGGATCGTGACCTTGACGCTCACCGACCCTTCGACCACGTGGTTGTTGGTGAGCACGTCTCCGGACGAGGTGATGATGAGCCCGGTGCCGGCCGCTGCGGCAGAGCCGCTGGCGGTCTGGATGACAGTGTTGATGTCGACGACCGCTGGGGAGACCTTGCGCGTGATGGCGTTGATGTCGAGGTTCGTGCTGCCGCTCGATGTGCTCTGCTGGATCGGCTGGACGGTCTGCACGTGCGCCTGTGTCGGGTAGCGGCTGCTGATGACCCGCGCCAGCGCCCAGCCGGTGCCCACGCCAGCGCCGGTGGCGAGGATGACCGCCGCGACGATGGCCGCGGTCAGGCGGCGGGCGAAGTTCGGAGACGTTTGGGGGAGGGCTGCAGCCGGCGCAGGGGGTGGCGCCAGCTGCAGGTCCTGGGAGGTGGGCTCTGGAGTCATCTCTGACATGTTGCCAAGATGCGACGGACCGCTGTGAGAAAAGTCAGCGGAACCTTAAGGTTTGCTCAGAATCGGCGGCTGCTCTAGCGCCCCGCCTGCACGCGCGCGGCACCGCTTCCGCCGGTCAGGCGTGCCGCCACGACCACCGGGATGATCGTGACCAGGATCACGAACGAGACCACCACGTTCACCTCGGGCAGCCGCTGCCCGTTGCGGATCTGGGCCAGGATCCAGATGGGCACTGTGTTCTGAGCGCCGGCCGTGAAGGTCGTGACGATGACCTCGTCGAACGACAGCGCGAACGCGAGCATCGCGCCGGCCACCAGCGCGGTCGAGATGAGGGGAACCGTGATGTCCCTGAAAGTTTGAAGGCCGCTCGCGCCGAGGTCGGCTGCTGCTTCGAACAGCGAACCCTGCGTGCGCCGCAGTCGTGCGAGAACGTTGTTGTAGACCACCACGATGCAGAACGTGGTGTGGCCGATGATGATCGTCCAGATCGACAGCTCGACGTGGGCGAACGTGAATGACGAGCGCAGCGAGATGCCGGTGATGATGCCGGGCAGCGCCAGCGGCAGAATCAGCAGGAAGCTGATCGCGTCGCGCCCGAAGAACCTGGTGCGGTGAATCGCAAAGGCCGCGAGCGATCCGAGCACCAGCGCGAAGATGGTCGTCACGAGCGCGATCCTCACCGACAGCCCGACCGCGGAAACCACCTCTGGGTCGTTCAGCGTGAGGTTGACCCAGCCGAGCGTGAATGAGGTCAGAGGCCAGGACTGGATCTTCGAGCTGTTCAGCGCGTAGGCCGGGATCAGCAGGATCGGGATGAACAGGAATAGAAGGACGAGGACCACCCAGACCCGAAGCGCCATGCGCGTCCAGAACCCTTCCACCTACAGCGCCTCGAACGCTCCCAGCCGCCGGGCCACCAGCAGGTACACGGCCATGATCGCCACCGGCACAGTGGCAAGCGCCGCCGCGAAGGGCACGTTGTTGGCGATTCCGATGTTGCTGTACACGACGTTGCCGATGAAGCTCGTGCCCGGCCCGATCAGGATGGGCGTGATGTAGTCGCCCAGCGTCAGAGAGAAGGTGAATATCGAGCCTGCCACGACGCCGGGCATCGCCAGCGGAAGAACCACATCGAGCGTCGTGCGCCAGCCGCGCGCGCCGAGGTCATGCGCCGCCTCGATCAGCGATTCGGGCACGCGCTCCATCGCGGCGTAGGTCGGGATGATCATGAAGGGCAGCCAGATGTAGCAGAAGACGACGAGCATCGCCGTCTCGCTGTAGCCGATGTTCGGGGCGGGCAGGCCGATCGACTGCATCGACCAGTTGAGGACGCCGCTGTGGTTCAGGATCAGGATCCAGGAGTACAGGCGCGCCAGGTACGAAGCCCACAGCGGCAGCAGGACCGCGGCGAAGAGCAGCGTCTGCGTCCGGCGCGACGCGACTCGCGCCATGAAATAGGCGAAGGGGAACGCGATGGCGGCATCGATCAGGGTCACGCGCGCCGCCATCCAGACGGTTCGGAAAATGATGGTGCGGTAGGTCTCGTTGGTGAGGATGGTCTGGAAGTTGTCCAGGTTCCACACCTGGACGATCTCCGTGGTGAAGGCGTCGATGCTCCAGAAAGACGTGATGAGAAGCAGGACAAGGGACGCGAGATAGATGACGACGAACCAGCCGAGCGGCAGGGCCAGAAGCAGCACGGTCCGCAGCCACGGCGCCCGCCAGAAGAGCGACCGCAGCGGGGCGGCCCCGCGTGATTTACGAGGCCGCCTCGCGCTAGCTGCCGCTGCTGACAGTGGTCGTTACCCCTTGATCGTCGTCCAGGCCGACTGCCACTGGGCGTACGTCATGCAGTTCTCGGACCCGTCGTCGCACGTGCTGATGGGCGTCTTCCAGAACTTGATGCTGTTGAAGTAGGTCTCGGGAGCGTTCGCGTGGTAAGCGGCGCATGAGCCAGGGCTCAGCGACTCCATCTCCGCGCAAGCCTTGGTGTTGACCGGCGTCTCGCCGTAGTTGATCGCCTGCTCCGCCTGCACCTTCGCTGTGCTGATCCACGCGGCCCACTTGTACGCGCAGTTCGGGTGCGGGGCGTTCGTCGCCAACATCCAGGTGTCGGCCCAGCCTGTGGCCCCCTCTGACGGGATCGTGTCGGCGGTGTGCGCGCCGGCCAGATGAAGGTCGCTGGTCATGATCGGCCAGGCCGCCCCGAGGACCACGTCGCCGCTCTTGAACAGCGACTCCTCATCGGACACGGCGGCCCAGTACTTCTTGACGTACGACTTCTGGGTCTTGAGCAGAGTGACCACGGCGTCGAACTGCTTCTGCGTCAGCTCATAAGGGTCTGTGATCTTGAGGCTCGGGTTCTTGACGCTCAGGTAGAGCGCGGCGTCGGCGATCTGGATCGGGTTGTCGGGAATGGTGATCAGGCCGCTGTACTGCGGGTCGTACAGCACACCCCACGTGGTCGGTGCGGTCGGGAACTTGTCGGTGTTGTACAGGAGGGTGTTGGGGCCCCACTGCAGCGACACGCCGTAGTGGACGCCGTTGATCGTGTTGAACGGCGGCGACTTGAACTTGTCGCCGAAGTTCTTCCAGTCAGGGATCAGGTCCATGTTCATCGGCTTGACGCTGCCGTTGTAGATCAGACGCAGGTCGGCGTCGCCGGAGGCCGAGACCATGTCCCAGTTGCCGCCGCCCCCGCCTGTCATCAAGCTGACCATCTCGTCGGAGGATCCGGCGTCCTGGTAGTGGATCTTGCAGCCGGTCGCATCCTCGAACGGCTTCTGCCAGAGCGTCTGCACGTAGCCGCCCCAGTCGATGAGGTCCAGGGCGCCCTCACCGGTTGCGGCGACCGATGTCGGCGGCTTGATGCCCGCGGTCGGCGGCTGCTTGGTGGTAACCCCGCCGGTCGACGTGGAGCCACACGCGGTCATCGCCATCACCGATGCAGCCGCGATGGCGAACGCCACCAGCCGGTGCAATTGGATTCCCTTCATTTCTCCTCTCCTGTCGTTCCTGTTTTCAGGACGTAAGCGTGATCAGGTGACCAGGCCAGGCGAACGCGCCGGCCCTCGAAGCCCTGGGCGCGGCCCGGGGCGTGCATATTCTGCCGTACTGCCACAAGTAACTCCCCGTGGTCGAGCCGCACGGTGAAGCGGGTGATCATGCCCACGTAGACGACCTGCTCGACGACTCCGGGCTCGACCGACATGCCAGGCTCGGCGGGCTCGCTCTCCTCCAGCAGGAGCAGCTTCTCGGGCCGTACCACCAACCTCTTGCCGTCCCGGTCCAGCACGTTGGAGATGCCGATGAACCCGGCCACGAACTCGTTGGCCGGCTGTTCATAGACCTCGATCGGCGGGCCGATCTGCTGGAGTCGACCGCCTGCCATGACCGCCATGCGGTCGCTCATCGTCAGAGCCTCCTCCTGGTCGTGGGTGACATAGACGAACGTGATGCCGACCTCCTTCTGGATGTTCTTCAGCTCGATCTGCATCTCCTGCCGGAGCTTGAGGTCCAGCGCACCGAGCGGCTCGTCGAGCAAGAGCACCTCGGGCTCGTTGATCACGGCGCGCGCGAGTGCGACGCGCTGGCGCTGGCCGCCCGACAGCTGGTTGGGCCTGCGGTGCTCGAGGCCTTCGAGCCGGACCATCTTCAGCGCGCGGCCGACGCGCTCTCGTCGCCGGCCTCGCGGCACGCCTTTGACCTTGAGCCCGTAGCCGATGTTGTCGGCTACCGACATGTGCGGGAAGAGCGCGTAGTCCTGGAACACGGTGTTGGTCTCCCGGGCGTTTGGCGGCAGCGTGGTGACGTCGCGGCCGCCCAGCTCGATGCGGCCGGAGTCGGGACGTTCGAAGCCGGCGATGAGCCTCAGCAGCGTCGTCTTGCCCGACCCAGATGGACCGAGCAGCGTGAAGAACTCGCCTTCGCGCACCTCGAGGTCGATGCCGTCAGCCGCGATGACGTGCCCGTAGCTCTTGCGGATGCCCTGCAGGCGCAGGGCCAGGCCTTCCCGCCGGTCTGACACGGCGCCCTGCAGGGTCGCTGTGCTCAATCCAGAGAAGCCATCACGTGCTTGATCTGCGTGTACTCCTCGAGCGAATAGATCGACATGTCCTTGCCGTAACCGCTCTGCTTGTAGCCGCCGTGCGGCATCTCGTTGACCAGCGGGATGTGCGCG
>VBFW01000093.1 GCA_005880525.1 Chloroflexota bacterium
CGGCCAGCGTGACGCCCTTCTCGCGAGTCAGGTGCTGGATGACCTGGACCTTGACGATGTCCCGCTGCGAGTAGCGCCGCCGGTTCGTGGCGGTGCGATGCGGCTCGAGCAGGTTCGCGTCCTCGTAGAGCATGAGCGTCCGCGGGTGCGTCTCCAGTATCTCGGCGGCGACGCTGATGGTGTACAGCGGCTTGTCGAGATCGCCGAAGGAGCTCTGTGGCGCGCGCAGCCCAAGGCGGTTGCTCATCAGTGGATCGACTTGAAGATCTGGATGATGGCCGGCCCCAGGAGCACGATCCACAGGACGGGAAAGATGCAGCCAACCATCGGGAACACCATGCGCGATGACGCCTGGGCCGCGCGCTCCTGAGCGGTCTGACGCTGCCGCCGCCGCATCTCGGTGGCCTGCACCCGCAGCAAGCGCGCGATCGGGACGCCCATCTGGTCTGACTGCACGATCGACTCCACGAGGTGGTGCAGGTCGGAGACGCCGCCCTTCTCGGCCATGTTCTCGAGCGCGGCCATGCGCGGCCTCCCGAGACGGATCTCGCGGAGTACTTTGCCGATCTCGTCGCCGAGCGCGTTGTGGAACCGCTCGGTGATGCTCAGCAGACCCTCGTCGAGGCTCATGCCTGACTCGACGACCAGTGTGAGAAGGTCTGTCGCCTCCGCGAGCGAGCGCTGGATCTGCTGCTTGCGGGACGAGATCCTGAACTCGAGCCACATGCTTGGTCCCATGTAGCCGACCACCGCGAGCACCACGCCCGCCACCGGCGCCAGCAGCAGCGGCGGAAGGTTCAGCGGGACGACCAGGCCGAGAGTGAGGCCCACGATCGCCAGCAGCGCCCCCAGGCCGTAGCGGACTGACTGAAAGCCTGCCGGCGTGAGGCTGCCGGGGTCCCCGGCGCGGCTGAGCTTCTCGCGCAGCTGGCTGGCTGCCAGGGCGGGCAGCCGGTTGGCGATCGGCCGCATGAGCTCCTCGAACTGCTTCAGGGCGCTGGTGCGCTCGGCGGGCTGGACCCAGGTGCCGGAGGCGGTGGCCCTGGCCCCGCTGCGGCTCACGTCGATGGCGATGAAAAAAGCGATCACGATCACGCCGCTGATGGAGCCCGCGATGATGGCTGTGAGCAGGATTGGCGACATCAGAACGCCCTCACGTCTCGAGCTGCGTCATGCGGGAGATGACGACGTTGCCGATGAGGACGAGAAACGCGGCGATGCCCAGCAGGATGTATCCGACTGTTGTGGTGGTCATCGGCGCGAAATAACCCGGCACGAACACGTAGAGGCCGAGCGCCAGAAGGATCGGGAGCGCGGTGATGATCGTCGCCGACGCCCGCGATTGGGCGGTGAGCACCTGCATGTCGCGCTTGGTCTGCAGGCGGTCGCGCAGCGTGTCCGAGATGTTGTCCAGCACCTCCGCCAGGTTGCCGCCGACGCGGACGTGCAGGAGGATCGCTGTGACGATGAACTCGAGGTCCGGGCTGTCTATGCGCAGCAACAGCGAGCTCAACGCGTCCTCCACCGAGGTCCCCAGCGCGATCTCTGTGGTCACGCGCTCGAACTCGGTCGACACCGGGGGCGGCGACTTGGCGGCCACCGTCTCCAGGGCGCGGTCGATCGCATAGCCCGTCTTCAAGGAGTTGGACAGCAGCTGGAGCATGCCAGCCAGCTGCTCGTTGAACCGGTCGCGGCGGCGGCTCTGCAGGTAGCGGACCACCAGCGGCGGGACGATGAACCCGACCACGCCAAGGATGAGCGGCCCGACGGACAGGCCGAACCGGAACAGGCCGATGAGCGCCCCGAGGGCGACTGCGCCGATGCGAATCAGGAGGTATTCGGCCGGCGTGATGCTGAGGCCGGCGCGGCCGAGGTCCTCGGCGAGGGTGGGCTTGCCCTGCCCCCTCCGGCGCTGGCTCAGCGTGTCGGCGGCGGGACGAAGCAAGCGCTCGACGAGCTCGCGAGGCGTCGCGCGGGGCTGTCGGGGCATTTCGGGCGCCGGGGCGCGTTCACGCCGGATCCGGTCGACGCTCCAGAAGAAGATGGCGATGGCCAGCGCGGCCGGCACCGCGATCACAACGGCAACGAGCTGACTGCTCAAGCGTCGATGCCGGCGCAGGCACCCTCTCCCGCTTGCGGGAGAGGGATCGGGGGTGAGGGACCGTCGACTCTGGCACAGGCACCCTCTCCCGCTTGCGGGAGAGGGATCGGGGGTGAGGGAGCGTGGACGAAGGCCACCGCCGTTAGAACAGCGACGGGAAGGCGGCCTGGACCGTCTGCAGCGTGACGCCCTTGGCCGAATTCACGCCCGGGCAGCTCGGATCCGAGGCCTGGGAGCTCGACGGCTGGTAGTCGTGGTACGACTCGAGCTCGTACTTGAGCGAGGCGTACGTCAGGAACCAGGTGATGAACTCGGACTGGCAGTACGTGACCACGACGGTAAGGCTCGAAGCCGTCGCAGCCGCCGAGGCTCCGCTCGCCGAGGCCGATCCGACGCGAATCACGTGGATGTCGTGAAAGATCGTCTTGGTGGCAATCTTGCCGTTCGTCTCCACTGTGGCGATGACCGATATGTAGTCGTCGGGCTGGATGTTGCCGCCAACGCCCTGCAGGTCGCTGGTCGGCAGCTGCAGCGCGACGTATCCCGACTGAATGGGTAGGTACTCGGACTGGGCGCCGAGCGCTCCGCCCGGCTTGGCGATCACGTTGGAGGTGATCGGCTGACCGGACACGATCGTTACCAGAGGGATCATGCCCTTCACCTCGGCGCTGTTGTGAAAGAAAAGCGAAGCCGGGTAACCGGCGACCGGGATGCTCCTCATCTCGAGCGCCGAAGCGTCGATCGGGATCCGCGGTTGCAGGTCCCTCGTGGCGACGACCACCGACTGCTGGGCCGTGCCCTGGCCGGCGCTGGCGTTGATGGCGACCAGCACGAAGGCCGCGATCACAAGTACGGCAAGGAGGATTCCGAGGAGGGTGAAGGGTCTCCGAGATGTCAGTCCGCCCAGGTTAAGACGCGCCACGGCCGGACCATCATAGGCAAGATATCCGCGTGTCGCTCCGCTTAGAGAGGCCTCTTCCAGGCGCCCGAAGGCGCCAGAAAGGCCAATCCCTGGTCGAGTTTGCGCTGTCCTCGGTCGTGCTCCTTCTGCTGGTCGGAGGGCTGGTCGACATAGGGCGTGCGATCTACATCACGGAGGCGCTTTCGACCGCGGCTCGTGAGGGGGCCCGGCACGGGGCCTGGTTCGACGCGTCCCACCTTCAGTCGCCCTACCTCTACGACGCAGAGATCAAGTCGGTGGTCGACCAGGAGCTGGCGACTGCTTCACTCCCGGCCTCGGTTCTGAAGAACCCGGGCACAACATGCCCCGCCGTCACCGACGGCAACACGTACCACAACCCGCCGTACGCGAACGCAGCGTATCCCCCGACCGCGAACATCACGTGGCTATACATCTGCTACTCCAATACTTCCGGCGTGGACTTCGGCGGGCCGCAGACCGGGCAGGGCAACACAGACCTGAACGTGATCGTCCTCTACACGTATGCGCCGCTGACCCCGCTGCTGGGCGGTCAGTTCGGCACGTTCCACCTCGCCAACAATCAGCACATGACAGTCCAGGGAACGTGATGCCGGCGAAGGCCACTGCAGTGATGCCGGCGAAGGCCTCGACGGGCCAGCGATCCCAGGCGCTGATCGAGTTCGCCCTCATCTCGCCCGTGTTGCTTCTGCTCGTGTTCGGGATCATCGACATCGGCCGCGCCGTCTTCTACTACGACACGCTGGCGCACGCCGCGCGAGAGGGCGCGCGGGAGGCGATCAGCGCGTCGACGCCGCTGCCGACTGACGCATCGGTGCTGGCCGCGGTGATGCAGCAGCTCGTGGGCGCACCAGTCACTGCGCCGTGCCCGCAGGGACCCGTGACGAGCGCCACGCCTCCCTCGAACACGGCCTGGCTCTACATCACCGAGCCGAACCCGCCCTCCACGGTCGAGACCGCCCCGCCGGACAACGCTCCAGGTGGCGAGTTCGCCGCGCCCGCGAGCGGCAGCTGCAGCGCGGTCAATCCGGCCGTGGGCAACACCACCCTGCAGGTGACCCTCCGATTCAACCTGGTGCTCATCACCCCGATCCTCTCGCAGGTGACCGCGGACCACATCGTGCTCACCGCCGCGGCCATCTTCAGGACCGAGTATTGATGCGGTCGCGCGGCGCAGGCGCCAGTTGGAGCCGGGGGATCCTGATCCGTCCGCGCAATCAAAAAGGTCAGGCCATCGTGCTGGTGGCGCTGATGCTGGTGGCAGTGGTCGGCATGGCGGCGCTGGCCATCGACGGCTCGCGCGCTTACGCGCTGCGGCGCGACCTGCAGGCCGCACTCGACGCCGCGGTCCTGGCCGCGGGCGACAACTATCAGCGGACGAGCAACTTTCCCTCCGCGGAGGCAGCCGCCTCCAAGATCTTCGGTACCAATCTGCGTCTGTACAGCAACCCATCGTGCTCGCCTGGGTACATCTCACCCGGCGCCGCGCCGGTGACGATCACCTGCACGTTCTCCGACGGGACGACGCTGACCCAGGTCGTTGCGAACGCCGGTCCCGGAGGCACTACCTTCACGTTCGCCGCCACGCGAGGGCTGACGCTCCAGTTCGGGCGCATCCTCACCAACGGCGGCTCGCCGCAGGTCGCAGCCTCGGGTGGCAGCAGTGTCGGCAACCTCGTCTACCAGCCCACGCTCGCCGCCCTCAACTCGGCCGGGTGCGGCGGTGTTCCCGGCGCCGCGATATCGACGACCAGCGGTGGGCTGGCCGTGATCGGGGACGTCGTCTCGAACGGTGCCATCTCCATCGCAGGCTCGGCTCAGGTCGCCGGCGACA
The DNA here is from genome assembly GCA_005880525.1 of Chloroflexota bacterium. Taxonomy (GTDB): domain Bacteria; phylum Chloroflexota; class Dormibacteria; order Dormibacterales; family Dormibacteraceae; genus CF-118. Next base: position 4,876 of record VBFW01000093.1, read on the forward strand.
CGTACGCCCGCTGCCAGGCCTCGGTCCCTAACCTGCAGAGTCAGTGCTATTCGAGCGGTAACAACGCACCCTGCAGCTATCCCGATGTGCTCGGAACAACCAGGACTGGCTACGCCCTTTCCGATCCGAACTACCCTCCGCCGACGGTCGTCGGAGGGTCCCAGTCGAAACCGGCGACCAATGTGCTCATCGCCGCGGGGACCTACGCTGTGGATCCATCCTTCGCCAGCGGAACGTGCTACTTCCTTGGTGGCGGTGTCTACAGGTGGAACGGCGGCTACACGAACAGTGGCGCATTCGTATCCAACGAGCTCAGGCCGCCGGACGAGCCTATTTACAACGACAACACGCAGCTGCAGCCACACCAGTTCTGGAACACCAACGGGATCAACTGCGGCGGCTCGGCGCAAGTGACCGCGATCTCCGGCCCCAATGCCCTGTCCAACCAGACGTGGGCGATCGTCATCACGGCGACAAGAACGTCGACGTTCAATGGACTGCCGTACCTGCGCGAAAGCGCGCCGTCGAGGTGCTACACGGTCCAGACGAACGGCACCACCCGCATCATCCAGGTGCGCGTGAGCAACGTGCCCGGCGCCACCGGCTACAACATCTACCTCGCGCCCAGCGGCTCGTGCAACGGGCCCTTCGGGTTCTCCGAGTCGCTGGCTGTGGTCGGGACGCCGGCCAACAACAACACAGCAGCATGTCCTGCCTACTCGGGGGGTAGCTGCAGCCTTGGCAACGAGGGAATCGTGCTCGACTCGACCAACCTGATCGTGCCGAATGTGCTCGCACCGGCTGATACGGTCGGTGCGTACCCGCCGGCGCCCGAATCCGCGCCGCTCCGGAGCAACCTGCCCAATGAGAACGCAGATCGCGCGGCCCCGCCGGCAGGGGATCGAGCTAACGAGAACCACTGCGACGCGGTTGGCGGGACGTTGGTCACGTGTCCCGGGGCCGTGACCCCCGGCTCGGTCTCCTTCTACATCCCGTCCGGCGGCTGCTTGAACGCCGGGTCAGGAGGCGATGACTACTTCTTCAGCGGCTACCAGTACAACTGGATCGTGGTGTATGAGCCAGGCGCGGGCAACCCGCCCGCCAACACCTGCTCCAACAACATGGCGGCGGCCGTTGATTCGGCATTCATCGGTTACGTGTACACGCCGTCGGCCTCGCTGACCATCACCAAGGCTTCGACCTTTCGGACCGATGAGAGCGGTGGCCTGCTTGCGGACACCATCACGTTCACGGGCCAGATGCCGACGATCATCGGCGACCCTGCGGACTACGGGCCGGCGCCCCCGGCAACCCGGATCGTCAGTTGAGGCTTTCGGGCGCCTCCGGCGTCACGAGCTGAGCCTCCGCGACTGGCACCTCGGGCAGAGCCGCCTCATGCCCGTCGCCTGAGGGTTCCGCGGCCTCGGCTTGCGCCGGCGGCTCTGCCGGCTCGCCATTCTTCTCGACCGGTGAGGCGTGCAGCCGCGAGCGGACGGCGGAGGCCGACCGCTTGTCTCCAGAGTCTTCGAATCGCTGGGCGGCCACGCCCCACGCCGACCGGGCCTCATCGCGGCGGCCGAGGCCCGCGAACGCGTCGCCGCGCAGGGTCAGCGCCGCTGCGCGGTCCTTCGTCTTGTCGGCCGGCAGCAGCATGAGGGTGCTTTCGATGAGACGAAGCACCTCTTCGTAGGCTCCGACTGCAAGAGCGTTCTTTGCAGCCTGGGCCAGGAACGAGGAGGTACGCATGGCGTCGGCCGCGGTGCCGGCCTGGTACAGATGGTTCGCTATCTCGGCCGCATGGTCCTTGGCGGTCTTGCCATAGACGCGCTCCAGGGTGTCGCCGACGGCCAGGTGGTACGCCTGCAGCCGCGGCAGCGGCATTGCCGCCAGCACTCGCTGGCGCACGAGGTCGTGCGAGAACCGGTAGCGCTCGTTTCCGGACTTGGACAGAAGCCGCGCCTTGGTCGCCTCTTCGAGCGCCTCGCGCAGCTCCCCGCCCGACAGCTCGCCGAACGCCTCGAGCAGCGCGACGTCGAAGTCGCGCCCGATCACTGCGGACGCGATGAGCATGCGGTGCGCAGGCTCGCTGAGCCGCTCGAGGCGGCGGCCGATGAGGCCGCGCACGCTCTGCGCCAGCTCCAGGTCTTCCTCGGTATAGCTCGCCTGCGATCGCGGCCGCCGGCGAGGCTCATCAGCATCTTCTCGACCTCGGCGTCGGTGAGCCTGCCGAGCGCGATGCGCTGCGCGCGGCGGCGGCGCAGCAGTCGCGCGACCACACCGGTGAACGGCCGCTCGGGGTCAAGGTCGGACTCCCAGTACGTGCCAAGCACGACGATCTTGCTGTTGCCGAGTCGCTCGGCCAGGTCGCGCAGCAGCAGCACTGTCGCCTCGTCAGCCCACTGCAGGTCGTCGAGCACGACCAGAAGGGGCTTGGCGCCCTGCGACGCGACGAGCAGGTCGAAGACCGCCTTGAACAGCGATTCGCGCCCACCGTCGGAAGTGTCGTTGGAGCCCAGCGTCGTGCCGCGCACCTTGGCCCGGAGGCTCGGCACGAGTTCGGCGAGCATGGCGCCGCTCGCAGCGGCGAGCTCTTGCAGAGGTCGCTGCGGGGACGCGGCGATTGCGCCCGCCAGGACTTCGCGGAAGGGCGCGTACGGCGCTTCCTCCTGCTCGGCGCAGCGGCCGCCCAGGACGATCCATCCCTTGCGCGAGGCCTCTCCTGAAACTTCCGCCGCCAGGCGGGACGCGCCGATGCCAGGCGTCCCGGCAAGGAGGACGATTCCGCCGGTCCCGGTGGCGGCGCGGTCCAGCACGAGGCGGATGTCGAGTCGCTCCTGGTCGCGGCCGACGAAGCCGTCGCCCGGGGTGACGACGTGGGCGATCAAAGCCGGCATCTCGCCGGGGGTCGCCTCGTGCAGGCGCCACCGGTCTGGGAATCCCTTCAGCTTGTAGTGGCCGCGATACGTGAAGTGGATCTCGACCACGGGCCCGACCAGCTGGCGGACGACCTCGGAGACGAGAACCTGCCCGCCTTTCGCCTTGCCCGCGACACGGGCGGCCATGTTGACGGCTGCGCCGAAGATGTCGCCCGCCTCTTCGACGACCTCGCCAGTGTTGATGCCGATGCGGATCCGAAGCTTGCGGTGTGGGTTCGCCTTGCTGTAGTCGGTGATCGCCCGCTGGATGTCGAGTGCGCATTCGACCGCATGCCGGGTCGAGCCGAAGCTCACCATCACGCCGTCGCCAAGACCCTTGATGCGGCGTCCCGCATGCTCATTGATCTTCTCGCCGACGATGGTCTCGTAGGCCTTCATGATCTCGTGCGACTCGGTGAACCCACGCGTCGACAGCAGGTTGGTCGATCCTTCGACGTCGGTGAACATGATCGAGACCGTCCCTTCCGTCTGACCCGTCGAGAGGCTGCCGATGATCGTGTCTGCGGTCAGCGGCGAGGACGCGTCGATGGGCTGACCTAGTCCGGCCGCCACCTCGCGCAGCAGTGATGGACCGGAACGGAACCCGGCCTCGCCTTGAGCGTACTTGACCATCTCGAGAAGTCCCGCCTCCGCAGCCTGGCGAAGCTCCCGCGACGCGGATTCCCTGGACAGGTGGTTCGGCTTGGCATAGTCGCTGGCCTTGATCTCCGCGCCCTCGAAAACCTGGGTGATCGTCGGCGCCAGGCGGAGGTTCAGGTTCTTGTTCGTGACGATGCTCTCGATCACGGCCTTCAAGCGCCGGCTCACGCCCAGGCCGCTGTGCCCGGCCTCGGATTGAACCGTTGGCAGTATGCCCGCGTTCGCGATGAAGCCGCTCTGAGCGGCGGCGGCCATGCGGCCGAGCTCGGTGGTGGCTCGCGCCATCGCGGTGGCGGCCTGCAGCGCCTGCGCGGCGGCCACCGAGTCGCCCAGCGAGGCGAAGGCCTGGGGCGGCGCGGCCGGCACCGGACCCGCGGCGATGGGCGCGACTCCCAGCACGGGCATGGCGGGGACCTCGCCGGCGAGCGGCGCGGGGGGCCGAGGAGGAGGCGCCACCGGAGGCGGCTCGTAAGCCGGCAGCGGCTCGGCCACCGCGGGTCCTGGCGATGGCGCGGCGGCCTGAAGGTCGGCCACCGCGGAGCGCGCAGCGTCGATGAGCTTGCGCATCTCCTCCTGCATCTCGGGCGTTGACGCCATCGCCTGCGATGAGGTGGCCGGGGTGGCCTGCGTCTGCACCTGGGCCGCGGGCCGATCGGAGCTGAAGGGCACGACCACGACCTGGCGCACCACCTTCTCCTCGCCCCCGCGCTGTCCGGTGATGAGCGGATCTTTGACGACGGGCATCATGCTGTCGGACCCGGCCGGGATGAATCGCGCCTGCACCGGGTCGAAAAGATCCTTGTCCACCTGCACGCCGTAGAACGCGGCCTTGTCCAGCGACGTGGGCACGTAGCCGGTCGCGTTGTACTCGAGTCGCAGGTCGCCGCCCATGCCGAGCAGGAAGATGTCGCGAAGGATCGGTCCGTTCTGGTCGTAGCCGACCACCTCGGCGATCTGCGCGATCTTGCGCCGGCCGTCAGGCATGCGGGCCTGGTGGACGATGAGGTTCACCGCTGACGCGATCTGAGCGCGCACAGCCTCGAACGGGATGTCGATCGAGGCCATCATCACCATCGTCTCCAGGCGGGAGAGCGCGTCACGCGCGGAGTTGGAGTGGATGGTCGACATCGAGCCGTCGTGGCCGGTGTTCATGGCCTGCAGCATGTCGAGGGCCTCGGAGCCACGGACCTCTCCGAGCAGCGTCCTCGATGGTGATCACGCGCTGGTTGTGCGGGATGAAGCGGGCGATCACGTTCAGCGACGTGGTCTTGCCGGAACCGGTGCCGCCGGACACCAGGATGTTCATGCGTCCAAGCACCGCGGCTTTGAGGAACTCCGACATGGCGGGACTCAGGCTGCCCTCGCGCGTCAGGTCGTCCATGCCGAGCACCGCGTCCTTGAACTTGCGGATCGTCAGCGCCGGACCGTGGATGGACGCGGGCCTGATGATCGCATTGACGCGGCTTCCGTCGGGCAGGCGCGCGTCGACCATCGGGTTTAGGCCGTCGATGTGGCGGCCGGTCGTGGCGACCATGCGCCGGATGGTCTCCAGCAGCTGGTTTTCGTCGTCGAAACGGACGTCGGCCTTGGTGAGCACGCCGCGGCGCTCGATGAAGACCTGGTCGGGGCCGTTGACCATGATCTCGCTCACCGACCGGTCATGGAGAAGCGGGTCGAGCGGGCCGTAACCGACCGCTGCACGAAGGATGATGTCGGCCAGCGCCGATTTCTCTCCTGGGTTGAGCGTGATGCTGTCCTCGGCCAGGAAGCGGTCCAGGTACGTGCGCACCGCGCGCGAGAAGGCGAGCGTGTCGCCTGTGGTGAGGCCTGCATCGCGCACGAGCGCGAGCCTGTCGCGGAAGTCGTTAGCCAGCTTGTGCAGGTCCTTGCCCTGCCGCGCCGCTGCCTGCTCGATGTCGGAGCGACGGCGCTGCGGAGTCGGTCCTTCTGGAAGGGTCGTCCAGGTGTCGACGAACTGCATCTCGAGCAGGGCACGCGACGCGGCGACCGCGGGGATCACGCGCTGCCGTTCGGTCAGCCGGATCTTGACCGCCAGCCCGACCCCGTCGTTGGCCTGGCTCGGGTCCATATAAGCGGGGATCCACTCGCCGTCGCGGAAACGAAGGATCGCCTTACGCCCCTCGGCCTTGTCGCCCGGATCGGCCTCGAGGTTCGGGTCCTCGACCGAGCCGAGGACGACGTACTTGATGTCCGCGAGAGGAATCAGGCGCGGCCGGTCGGGGTCCGCCTGCGTGAATATCGGGAAGCCCGCCGCGCTGAGCGCGCGCGCCTCGGACTCTCCGTTCTCGAGGCCGCCCTCCATCCGGTGCACGACGACACGGGTCCGCTGCGCGACCGGCACCAGGCCGGCCTGCGGCTCGGGCTCAGCTCCCTCCGGACCGCCTGGCAGCACCCTGAGCTCACTCATGGGTTATCAGGCGCCGGGCTCGCCAACAATCGTGGGGAGGCAAAGAGAAGGAGTCAAACAGGTCATTCTCGGCGATGCTAGCACCGGGATTACCGCCCTCAGCCCCAATACGAAATGGATTCGATCAGCGCAGTCTAGACTCCGGCGGACGCCGCCGGTCGACGATCCATTTGGAGCCCGGAATCCGCTTCGCGACGCCCTTCACCTCGGCGGCGCGCGAGGCGAGGGCGGGCGCGCTGCTGAAGTGGCCGGGCTTCGACATCACGATGCCGATGGACAGCGAAACCAGCGGCGTGTGGTGCATGTGGCCGGTGCGATCCTCGGATTCGATCCAGCCGCGCTCGCGGTCGACCAGGTCGTAGAGCGCCGGCACCTCCTGGTCGAAGCGGTGGATGATCTCCGACGCGAGGTCTTCGGCCAGCGACTGGTCGGTAAGGATGACGAAGTCATCGCCGCCGACGTGGCCGGCGAAGTGAGAAGGCGAGAAGTTCTCCTCCAGCACCTCGAGGATGATCGACGCGAGCGTCTTGATCACGTCGTCGCCGCGGATGAACCCGTAGTGGTCGTTGTAGCTCTTGAAGTTGTCGATGTCGGGATAGAGGCAAGCGAACTCGTGCGCGTGCAGCCGATGCGAGATCTCTCGCATGATGTCCGAGTTGCCGCTCATGCCTGTTAGCGGGCTCAGCTCCCGCGTGGTGGTGGCGCGCATGATGACCGCGCGCAGGCGGGCGACTAGCTCCTCGCCGATGAATGGCTTGGTCACGTAGTCGTCGGCGCCGGCCATCAGGTGTTCCACCTTGTCCTTGATCGAGCTGCGCACGGTCAGGAACACGACAGGGATGAGGCGTGTGCGGAAGTCCTTTCGCAGCTCGGCCAGCACCTGGTCGCCGGTGGTGGACCCGAGCATCAGGTCGAGCAGGATGATGTCCGGCCGCCACGCCACCGCCGCGTCGTGCGCGGCGCGCCCATCGTCGACTGTGATGGCCTCGAAGCCGGCCCGCTCGAGCACCCGCTTCAGCAGCTGCAGCACCTGCGCCTCGTCGTCGACCACGAGCACGACCTCGTGATCGCTGCGTCTCGGCTTTCGGCTTAACGACCTCGCCGTGCCTTCCTCTCTGGCGATGGTCACTCTGCCGGCTCCTCGGAGCCCGATGGAGGATTCCTCACCGGGACCGCGATCTTGTCTGTCAGGGACAGCGCGCGCTCGGCGGCTGTGCGGATCTCGTTCAGGTCGTTCTTGATCGCCTCGGGATCCGATGTCTCCTCGGCGATGAGCTCGCAGTAGTTGACGATAACCGCGAGCAGGTTGCGGAACTCGTGCACCAGCTCACGAGACGTAAGGTGGTGCTCGGGCTCGCCGGTGACGGTCAAAGCCGCTTCACCAGGCGCCATGTGTTGATCTCGCCATCTCTTTCGTATCCCAGCTCATCCAGCACCTGGCGGGCTATCGCGAGGCCGCGTCCGGTCTCGCTGGTCGGCTCCGGCATGGCGCGAGTCAGGTGATTATGAACGGGCGGACCTCGATCGACGAACGTTGCCAGGGCCATGTGCCCCTCCAGCGTCAGACGGAACTCGACGGGCGCGTCGGTCGGCCCGTCCGTCCGCCCATGGGTGAGCACGTTGGCGCCGATCTCGGAGACGGCGCTCTCGAACAGCATGATGTTGGTTTCGTCCAGGGAGGTTGACCCCTTCTCACGCAGCAGCTGCATGGAGTGGTGCAGCGTGTCCAGCGCCTCGTCGAGCTGGGTCAGGGTGGCCTGGAATTCGAAGGGCTGTGCGAACTCAGAAGTCAGTGAGCGCGTCCTCGACCGTTGGGTAGTAGGCGAAGACGCGATCCAACGTGGTGAGCTCCAGGACCACCCGCACCTGCTGGTTCGGCGCCGCGAGTCGCAGGTCGCCCCTGCTGCCGCGAACCAGCTTGAGTGCGGCGATCACCGAGCCCAGGCCCGTGCTGTCGACGAAGCTGACGCCTTCCAGATCTATGACCAGACGTGGAGGGCCGTTTTTGACAGCATCGCCGATCGCCTCCTTCAGCGCGGGCGCGCCGGCAACGTCGAGCCGGCCCGATGGAACCACGACTGTCACCCCTGCCTCGGTCTGACGCGTCTGAACGTCCAGGCTCACGGATCGACAGCCTACAACGCTGGGAAGGCCTAACGCCCTCCTTAAACTCTGCATGTGCCGCCCGCAGAGACCGGTCCCAGGACGCTGATAGTCGAGGACGAGGAAGCCCTCGCCAGGTCGATGGCGCGCATCCTGAAGAGCCGGAACATCGAGGCCGACACCGCGTTCTCCGGCGCCGAGGCCCGACAGCGGATGGCCGAGGCCGAGTACGGGGTCGTGCTGCTAGACGTGCGCCTGCCCGACGAATCGGGCTACGGGCTGCTTGGCGAGCTGCGCGCGCTCAAGCCCGACATCGCCGTGGTCATGATCTCCGGGGTCGACGACCCCGAGCTGGGCAAGGCCGCGGTGGAGCACGGTGCGCATGGCTACTTCGTCAAGCCCATCGGCTCGACCGAGCTCTACCTGGCGGTCGTCAACGCGATCCGCCGCCGGCGGCTCGAGCTGGAGTACCAGGCCAACCTGCGGCGGCTGGAGGCGATGGTCGCCGAGCGCGCGGAGCAGATGCAGAACGCGGCCCACTTGCAGGAGGGGATGCTTCCCCGCTCGCCGCTTGACGGCGAAGGTTTCGAGGTGGCCGCGCACTTCACGCCGGCGCGCGAGATCAGCGGCGACTTCTACGACTGGTACCTGCCTGACGCCAACCGCATCGCCGTGACGCTGGGCGATGTCATGGGCAAGGGCCTGCCCGCCGCGATGATGATGGCCACCGTCCGCGCTGCGCTGCGCGCGTCGGCGCAGGTGGAGGACCTCGAGCAGTCGGTGCGCCTGGCGGCCCGCATCATGGAGGCGCCGCTCGAGGTGAACCAGGCGTTCGTCACTGTGTTCCACGGCGTCTTCGACATCACCAGCGGGGACATCCACTACATCGACGCCGGCCACGGGCACGCGCGAATCCTTCGCGGCAGCACCGGACAGGAGAACCTGTCGCTGCGCGGCGCGCCCATCGGGATGTTCCCGGACACGGAGTTCACGATCGGCTGGGCGAACCTCAAGCCGGGCGACACGCTGCTCGTCTTCTCCGACGGCCTGCTCGACCTGCGACCGGACATGGCGGTCAAGGATGTGCTCTTGCCGGCCGACGTGAGGCGCAGCGCGACCGCGCAGGAGCTGGTCGACAACCTCACGCAAGGCGTGCGCGGGCACGAGATGTCGGACGACGTGACAGTGCTGGCGCTGCGAAGGAAGTGGAACCCCACGGCCTGACTCCGCCGTTTGTATACAAACGCACAAAATTCACGCCTTCATGCGCGCGTTTGTATACAAACGCGCAATTGATGAGCTAGGCGGTGGGCGCCGGCTCCTCAGCCACGCGCCCCAGCCAGCGCTCCAGCACCGCCGCCACGACGTGCAGCTTGATCGGCTTGGAGATGTAGTCGTCCATGCCTGCGGCGAGGCAGCGCTCGCGGTCGCCGGCCATGGCGCTCGCCGTCATGGCGATGATGGGCGTGCGCCGTCCTTCTTTTTCGTGGCGCCGGATCTGGCGCGTGGCCTCGTAGCCGTCCATCTCCGGCATCTGGCAGTCCATCAGCACCGCGTCGTAGTCCATGCGGTCGAGCACGCGCACCGCCTCGACGCCGTTGCCCGCCTTGTCCGCGCGATAACCGAGTCGCTCGACCATGCGCATCGCGACCTTCAGGTTGGCCGCGTTGTCCTCCACGATCAGCACCCGCCCGCCGCGGTCGGGCCGTACCACCGAGGGCAGGTGCTCGCCGGCTTCGTGCCTTCCGTACTCGGGCCGCGCGGAAAGAAGCGTGTGCAGCACGTCGAAGAGCTGAGAAGGACGCACCGGCTTGACGAGCTCGATATCGACGCCGGGCACTGGCTGCTCCGAATGGCCGGCCGACGTGAGCAGCACCACCACCATCTCGCTGAGCCTCGGGTCGCTGCGGATCTCCGCGGCCACCGCGCCCCCGTCCATGACCGGCATCATCATGTCAACGATCGCGACGTCGAATGGATCGCCGGCCGCGGCATCCCTCATCGCCTTCAGGGCTTCGCGTCCGCCCTCATAGCTGTGCTGGCGCATGCCCCACGAATCGAGGTAGCGCTCGAGGATTACGCGGTTCGTGCGGTTGTCGTCGATGATCGCGACGGCCGTCCCCGTCAGATCGCCGGTTGTGCTGGAGGCGGCCGCGCTCTCGGACTCGCGGAAAAGCGCGGTGAACCAGAACTGGCTGCCGACGCCCTTCGTGCTGTCGACGCCGATATCGCCGCCCATCAGCTGCGTGATCATCCGCGCGATGGCGAGCCCGAGCCCGGTGCCGCCATGGCGCCGCGTTGTCGAGCTGTCGACCTGCGAGTAGGTCGAGAAGATCTGGCCCCTCTCGTCCTCAGATAGGCCGATACCGGTGTCCGACACCTCCCACCGCAGCAGCGCGCCACGACCCTTGGTCACGCCACGACGCGCGCGCACGACCACCTCGCCGACGTCGGTGAACTTCACAGCGTTGCCGATGAGGTTGAGCAGCACCTGACGCAGGCGCCCCGGGTCGCCGACGACGACTTCGGGGATGTCCGGGTCGATGTCGACGATGAGCTCGATGCCCTTGTTAGAAGCTGGTTCGGCAAACAGCTCGACCGCCTCTTCGGTCACGTGCTTCGGGCTGAAGTCGATCGTCTCCATGCGCACGCGGCCCGCTTCGATCTTCGAGTAGTCGAGGATGTCGTTGATGATCTCGAGCAGCGTGTCGCCCGACGTGCGAATCGTCTCCACGTAGTCGCGCTGCTCCGGCGTGAGGTCCGTGCCCAGCAGCAGGCCAGTCATGCCGATCACCCCGTTCATCGGCGTCCGGATCTCGTGGCTCATCGTGGCCAGGAACTCGGACTTCATCCGCGTCATCTCCTGCAGCTGCTCGTTGCGCTGCGCGAGGTTGGCGAGCAGCTCGGTCTTCGCCCCTTCCGCCGCGGCCGCCGTTGCGCGGGTCGACTGCAAGGCGCCGACGACGCGCCGGACCAGAAGGCCGAGCGCGACGAGCGTCAGCGCCGCCAGCAGAGCCTGCCCGGTGTCGGGCAGGTCGGGGTTTGCGATCGCGACGGTGGCGATGTTCGCGACCGCGAGCCCGGCGCCGATGGCGAACTCGAGCGACGTGTAGTACAGCGCGAGCATCAGCAGCGGGAGGAGGACGAACGGAAACGCCTTCAGCACGCTCGAGCCGAACTGGACCTCGAGCACCATCGCAATCAGCAGCCCACCTATGGGTGACGCCGCGTGGAGCCAGCGAGGGACCTTCTCCCAGGGCACGACGATGAGCGCGCAGCCGAGCAGCGTCAGGATCACCGTCGCGCCGATGCCGACCAGCGACCCGCTGCTCCACAGGTTGTAGGCGGCGAGGATGAACCCGACCGCCACCGGCGTGGAGCCGCTCCAGCGGCCCGCCGGGAGGAGCCGATCCGGTGCCAGCGGCGCGAGGGTCAGCACGGCCCCGATCAGCAGGGCGACCATCAGCTCGGGCGAGGCCGCCACCGCCGTGAGCGGCCTGACTGTGACCAGGCCGACGACGGCCAGGCCCAGGAACGGGTACATGCGCCGGTTCAGGCCGGGCTGGTGCAGCGGCGTGTTCGGGAACCTTGGGGCCAACTCGCCGCCGCAGCTTATCAAGTAAGGACGGGCCCTTTAAGAGTGGGCTGCGCTGCCGGCCGGCCGATAAAATTTGGCACCTGCGCACCGTGAGCCCAGTCAGGGGGGGTGAGGTTGAGCCGGTGTCGCCAGGCCCGCGCCAACCGTCGGCCGCCGCGCCGTCGAGCGCCGAGGGACTGGTTCGCCGTGCCACGCCCTACTCGATCGCGGGCCTCGTCGCGGTCTACGGCCTCGCCGCCATCGCCCTGAGCCTGGCCCGTCTTCCCGGCCTGATCGCCGCGCTTGCCCTTCTGGTCGGGCTGGTCGGGCTGCTTGCAGCCGTCGTCGCCGTAATCAAGCGCGACGCAGGCTCGGCGGCCGCCTCCGCCGAACGCGAATCGAAGCTCGCGCGCGACGGCGAGGCCTGGCTGCGCGCAGCGCTCGACCACGCCGACGTCGGTATGGGCATCGTCGACGCGCGCGGCGGCTGGCTCCACGTGAACACCAGGCTGGGCGCGATGCTCGGCCGGTCGGAGGCGGACCTGCTGGCCACGTCGCTGCCCGGCGTCACGGCGGACTCGCTGAAAGCAGCCATCACCGATTCGCTCGCGCAAGCCGAATCGTCGCCGGACGGCGGCTGGAGGGCCGAGACGCTGCAGGTCCGGGCCGACGGCGTCGCGTTCCCGGTGTCGCTCTCGGTGACGCCCTTGGGCGACCGCCCCGCCGGAGCCCGCACATTCCTCGTCCAGGAGATGGACATCTCCGCCGCCAAACGAGCCGAGTCCGTGCGGAACGTCATGGTCGCCGTGCGCCATGCAATCGCGACGAGTGCGACGTGGGAGCAGGCGTCGCCTGCAGTGCTCAGCGCGATGGGCAGCGAGCTTGGCTGGGATGTGGCGCACCTGTGGAGCGCGGACTCCGACGGCAAGATGCTGCGGCTGCGCCAGTCATGGCACGCGGACGATCCGCGGCTCTCCGAGTTCGACCGCGCCGCTCACCACATGGCGCTGCACACGAACAGCGGCCTGATGGGCAGGGCCATCCGATCGGGGGTGCCGGCGGTGAACGAAGAGGTGTCGGCCGCGAGCGAGTCGCTGATCGGCGAGGCCGCGCGCCGCGCGGGGCTGACTGTCGAGGTGGCATGCCCCGTCACAGCCGGGGGCACCGTCAGCGGTCTCCTGGTGCTGTTCGGACGAGGACGGCCAGACATCGACGGCGAGGTCATGACCATGCTCACGATGGCCGGTTCCGAGATCGGCCAGTTCATCCACCGCTCGGAGACGACGGTCGCGCTGCAGCGCAGCGAGGCCGACCACCGCGCGATCTTCGAGCGCGCGCCCATCGGGATCGCGCGCATCAGCGCCGAGGGCGAACTGGTAGAAGGCAACGCGGCGCTGCTGAAGATGCTCGTGCACGACATTCAGACGCTGCGCACGCACGCGTGGCCCGAGCTGCAGCGCGCGTACGACCTCGCGGCCGGCAGGGCGAATCTCCCGCCGCTGCTCGCTGGCATCAGCGACGGGGGCAGCGTGCAGGTCCGCGCCGCCACAGGCGATGGGCGGTGGCTGTGGCTCCAGATGTCGGCTGCGTCGATACCGGACTTGAAAGGACGGCCGGAGCACGTGCTGCTGATGGTCGAGGATGTGACCGCCGTGCGCGAGACGCAGGACAAGCTCGAGGAGTCACTCTCCGCGCAGCAGCGGGCCAACGCCGACCTGGAAAGGCTCGACAGGACAAAGACGGAGTTCCTGTCGATCGTGTCCCATGAATTCCGCACCGCGCTCACGGGCATCCAGGGCTTCAGCGAGCTCATCCGCGACGGCGGGCTCGAGCCGGACGAGCTGCGAGCTTACGGCGGCTACATATTCAATGACGCGGACCGCGTGAACCGCCTGATCGGCGACATGCTCGACCTCGACCGCATGGAGTCCGGCCGGATGAGCATCCGCATGGCTGACGTCGACATCAACGAGGTGCTCAGCGACACGGTCGCCCGCGCCGCGACCGCGTCATCGATGGTGGAGTTCAAGCCAGACCTCGACCCCCGGCTGCCAATCGTGACCGGAGACCGCGACAGGCTGGTCCAGGTCGTGAGCAACCTCGTCAACAACGCGGTGAAGTACTCGCCTGAGGGCGGCACGGTGACGATATCCAGCCGCGCCGAGGGCGGTTACGCCCTGATCACCGTGGCCGACACCGGGCTCGGCATCCCGCCGGACGAGATCGTGCACGTCTTCGAGCGCTTCCGCCGCGTGCGCAGCGGCGCGGCCCAGTCGATCGCCGGGACTGGGCTCGGGCTGACGATCGTTAAGCAGATCGTGGAGATGCACGGCGGCAAGATCTGGGTCGAAAGCGCCGTCGGACACGGGTCTGCGTTCCACTTCACCATCCCGCTGGCCCTGGAGGCGGTCACGCCCGCGATGCAGCTCCGGCATGCCTGACGCCAGGGCGGTCACCGTGCTGGTGGCTGATGACAACGAGGTGGCGCAGCGGCTGTGCCGGCGCGTCCTGGAGAAGGCGGGCCACCGCGTGCTGACCGCGTCCGACGGGCTGGAGGCGGTCAACATCGCGCTCGCCGACGCGCCGGACATGATCCTGATGGACGTCGCGATGCCAGGGATGGACGGGCTCGAGGCCATGAGGCAGATCAAGGCCAAGAAGCCGTCGATGGTGGTCGTGATCGCGAGCGCGCATTCGATGGCGGGAGACCGCGAACGGTTCCTCGCCGCGGGCGCCAACGACGTGCTCAGCAAGCCGTTCCGCCTGAACGACCTCACTTCCGTGGTGGACAAGCTGGTGGGTGGTGCGACCCCGCCTGGCGGGGCGGTGGTCAGTTGAAGGACCTCACCGGCACAAGGCTCGGCTCATACGAGATCGTCGAACGCCTGGGTGGAGGCGGCATGGCGGTCGTGTACCGAGCCGTGCAGCAGCCGCTCGGGCGCGAGGTCGCGCTGAAAGCGCTATCTCCGGAGCTGTTCCAGGACGAGGGCTTCGTCAAGCGATTCGAGGCCGAGGCGAAGACGCTCGCCAAGCTCGACCACCCGAACATCCTCACCATCTACGACTTCGAGATGACCGAGGGCGTCGCCTACCTGACGATGCCCCTGATCCGCGGCGGAACGCTGCGCGACATCATGAAGCGCGGCCCGCTGGACACGCTTACCGCGTGGCGCTACCTACGCGAGATCGGGGACGGCCTGCAGCACGCGCACGACGCGGGCATCGTGCATCGCGACCTGAAGCCCACCAACGTGCTCATCCACGCCGACGGCCGCGCGCTGCTTGCGGACTTTGGACTCGCGCGCGGCGCGGGCCAGCCGACGCATCTGACCACGATCGGGCTGGCGATCGGGACGCCTGGCTACATGGCGCCGGAGCAGGTGATGGGGCACGATGTCGACCGCCGCGCCGACATCTACGCGATGGGCGCGTTGACGTTCGAGATGCTCACCGGCCGGCTGCCCTATGTGGGCGCCAACCGGATGGAGGTCGCGTATTCCACGGTCAACTCGCCGATCCCATCGGCCGTTGGGTTGAGCGCCAACCTGCCCGACGAGCTCGACCAGCTGCTCTCGCGCGTGCTGGCCAAAGACCCGAACCAGCGCCCGCAAACAGTGCGCGAGCTGCTTGGTCTGATGGCCAAGCTTCCACAGCGCCGCCCCAGCGCGGGCGCCACCGTGCCGCCGGCGCCTGCGACTGCGTCCGCGGCGGTCGTGGCCGCCTCGGTGCAGATCACGCCGTCTCCGCCCACCCCGCCTGCGATGGCCCCTGTCGGGGTGGCCATTCCCGCCTCTGCTCCGCCTGGCGTGCCTCCCATCCAGACGCTTCCGCCCATGCAGCGGGTCATCCCGCCGACGATGCACGGCTCGCCGCCACCGCCGACGCCGAGCTCGGGGTCCGGCTCGTCCTCCGCGGTGAGAACGCTCGAGCTCATGGGCGTGCGGCCGGCCCGGGCTCGAGGCAGGTTCATCCTCAACTCATACCTGGCGAACGCTGTGCGGTCCGCGCGCGAGATCACGCACGACCGCTGGCACGAGCTGGCCTATACGGCGGGCTTCGCGCAGTACCTGGACAAGGAGCCGGCTGACGACGAGCAGCTCGGCACGCCGGTCGACTACCTCAGCCGTTTGAACGAGGCGTTCGAGGTCGTGTACGGCGCCGAGGCAGAGGACACCATTCGCGCTTGGGGGCGGCGGATGACCGAGCGCTGGCTCGCCGACGGCCGCCACGGCCTGGGCGGCATGCGCCGGCTCGTCCCGGGCCGGCAACGCAAGCTCGCAGGCGTCGTGAAGTCGTTCTGCGAATCGCTCGACAACGTTCGGGGCGAGCACACGCACGCATGGCTGCAGGTCGACGAGGACCAGTTCTGGATGGTGAACTTCTCGAACATGTTCGCGCTGGGTCGCATCAAGCCCATCAAGTCGTGCCATATCTGGATCGCGACGATCGAGGCAATCCTGCGCTGGGCAGGCCTCGCCAACGACTGGTATGTCGAAGAGGTCGAGTGCGGCTGCGTGTCCGGAACGTTCGACTGCGTTTTCGCTATTCGCTCGGTTCAGATGTAACTAGCAAGTTCTTCACTCCCCACCCTGACCCTCCCGCTTGCGGGGAGGTCGGGGCGAAGCCCAGGGTGGGGGCGTTAACTCCACTAGAGTCGGTCGAAGAATGTCCCGCTTTGCCGTTGATGTCACTGCTTGCTGGCGGCCTCGGGTTGGCATGGTTACGGTGGCGACCGAGCTCACTCGTGCGCTCGTCACCCAGGGCGATGCGGACTCATACACGCTGCTGTGCAGCCGCGAGCGGCCCGAAAGCCTGCGCGACCTCAAATGCGACGCTCTGCTTGCGCCATATCGACACGAGCTGGCGCTGAAGCTTCGCTGGCTGCCGGCGGTCGAGGCATCGCTCGACAGCGACGCGATCCTCTATCCGTACTGGCCGAGCCCGCCGCGGCGCAGCTCGTCGGCACCTCCCGCCGCGGTCTTTGTCTACGACCTCGCGTTCAAGCTGCGACCGGCCGAGGTCCCCTGGCAGCAGCGCCTTTACTTCGGCACGATCCTCGAACCCGCGCTGCGGCAGGCGGCGGCGGTGCTCACGATCTCCGAGCGCACCAGGATCGACCTCCTCGACTGGTATCACGTACCTGGCCTCGACGAGAAGACGTCGGTGGTGCCGCTCGGCGTGTCGGCATCGGCCCCCGCAGGCCCGCTACCCGATGGCATCACCCCTGGCTTCATCCTCGCGGTCGGCACTGTCGAGCCGCGCAAGAACTACCCGCGCCTGCTTGCCGCCTACCGCCGGCTGCGCGGCGGCGTGCTGGCGCCGCCGCTGGTGATCGCGGGCAGACCTGGATGGGCGTACGGCGACACGATCAATAAGATCCGCTCCGAGCCGGGCGTGCGCTACCTCGGTCACGTGGACGAGGCCACGCTCAGCGCCCTCTACGAGTCGGCCGCAGTGCTCGCTTTCCCGAGCCTTTATGAGGGCTTCGGGTTGCCGCTGCTCGAAGCGATGGCCCACGGCCTGCCGTCGGTGGTCAGCACCGCCGGCGCGCTGCCGGAGCTCGCCGGTGACGCGGCGGTGCTTGTGGATCCGGAGGATGTCACTGCGATCGAGGTCGGTCTCGAGAAGGCGCTGACGGACAGGACGCTGCGCGACCGCCTCGGCGCGGCCGGCAGGGAGCGCGCGCGACAGTTCACGTGGCAGCGCACAGCAAGCCTGACGCGCGACGCCCTGCACCGGATCGCTCGAAAAACCCCGGCGCGTACCCTTTAGCCGATGTCGCGCAGCCGGTTCACGCTCCTGACGCTGCTGTCCGGCCGCTCCCACGACTACACGCACATTGCGCGACCGCTGATCCATTCGCTCGAGCGCATGCATCACTTCGCCATCGAGGTTGCCGTCGACCTCAGCGCCCTGAATGAAGGACGCGCGCGTGTGCTCCTGGCAGCCTCCGACGTACCGCTGGCCGGCGATCAGGCGGCGCAGCTCAACGAGTTCGTACGACGCGGTGGAGGCGTCGTGCTGCTGCACAGCACCCTTGCCGCCTGGTCCGAGCACGATGCCGTCGCCGAGATGGCGGGATGGAGGCTGGGCGGGCCGGCGCCCTTGACCGAGCTCGTCATTCGCATCGCGGATCATCCCGTCACCGAGCGGCTTTCGCCCGAGATCCGAGTCGAAGACGAGCTGTATGTGTCGGAAGGGCCGCCCGCGAAGGCGAATGTGCTGCTGCGCGCGAGCTGGCGCTACAGCGACCAGGTCGTGGCGTACGAAAGGCAACACGGCGACGGCCGTTTCGTGCAGATCGGACTCGGTCACGGCGCCGCCACGTATCAGGACGCCGACTTCCAGAAGCTGGTGCATCGCGCGGTGCTGTTTGCGTCAGGCGCTGCGCCTGCCCCGACGGTTGGCGTCGGCCTGATCGGTTACGGCGCGATCGCGCGCGGTCACGCTGAGTCCATCGCGGCGACGCCTGGCCTGGACATGCGCGCTGTGGCCGACATCTCGCCCGAGCGCCGCCAGCTCGCGTCACGCGAGCTTGGCGTCACTGCGCACTCGAGCGCCGAAGAGCTGCTGCGCGATCCCGACATCGGGCTCGTGGTCGTCGGCACGCCTCCGAGCGTCCACGCCGACCCGGTGGTGGGCGCGCTTCAGGCGGGCAAGCACGTCGTGTGCGAAAAGCCGCTCGCGATCACTGTCGACGATGTCGATCGCATGATCGACGCGGCCGAGGCGCATCGCCGCGTGCTCACCGTCTACCAGAGCCGGCGCTGGGATCCTGACTTCGTGGCCCTGCGGGCGGCCATCGCGGAGGACGCCATCGGCGAGCCCTTCTACATGGAGTCCTTCATCGGCGGCTTCTCTCATCCCTGCTCGTACTGGCACAGCCATCAGCCGATCTCGGGCGGCACCATCTACGACTGGGGCTCCCACTACTTCGACTGGATGCTCACCCTCTTCCCGCAGCCGGTGACCTCGGTGAGCGCGGTGGCGCACAAGCGCGTTTGGCACGACGTCAGCAACTCCGACCAGGTGCGCGTCGACGTGGGCTTCGAAGGCGGCGCCCAGGCTTCCTTCATGCAGAGCGACATCGCGGCCGCGCTCAAGCCCAAGTGGTACCTGCTATGGCTTTTACCGCAACCTCGCCGATCACCTCGCGTGGGACGAGCCCCTTGCGGTCACCCCGCAGGAAGCCAGGCGCACGGTGGCCGTCATGGAGTCGGCGACGCAGTCGATCGCGCAGGGCGGCGCGCGCCTCGAGGTCGACATATAGCGGGCGACCGGCTCGGCTGGGGGGTGCTCGGCGCGGCGTGGATCGCGGGCCGGGCGGTCCTGCCTGCCATCGCCGCATCTCGGAACGGCCGCCTCGTCTCGATTGCGAGCCGCGACCCCGAGCGGGCCCGCGAGATGGCTTCGCGGCACGCGATCCCGAGCGTCGCCCGTGACTACGACGACGTGCTTGCCGATCCCGCTGTCGAGGCCTTGTATATCCCTCTGGTCAACAGCCTGCACAAGGAATGGACGGAGCGCTCGCTGGCCGCCGGCAAGCACGTCCTCTGCGAGAAGCCGCTTGGCATGAACGCCAACGAGGCGGCGATGATGGCCGATGCATCGCGACGCTCAGGCAGACTGCTGATGGAAGCGTTCATGTATCGCTTCCATCCGCGTATGCGCACGTTCGTCGAAGGACTGCATGCCGACGAAAGGCCGCTGCACGTGCAGGCGAGCTTTGGGTTTCCGCTGAGCGATCCGTCCAACTACCGGCTGCAGCCCGCGCTCGGTGGGGGTGCGCTGCTCGACGTCGGCTGCTACACCGTGAGCGTCGCGCGCTGGCTGCTCGGCGAGCCCGACACAGTACTGGCGCGTGCGCGGTTCGACCAGAAGACCGGAGTTGACATGAGCGTGAGCTCGCTACTGCACTTCTCAGGCGGCGGAACCGCGTCGCTGTGGTGCAGCTTCGAATCGGCCGAGGAGCAGGGAGTGACGGCCGTCACCACGAAGGGCACGTACGCGCTCGAGCGGCCCTTCACCGCGTGGCAGGACCCGCACGACCCCTATCAGCTGATGGTCGAGTCGTTCGCGGACAGCGTGCAGAACGGCTCCGACTGCGAGGTCTCGCTCGACGAGTCCATCGCCAACATGCGCGTGCTGGATCGAATCCGGGAGGCGATGCAGGCGTAGCCGGCTAGGCGGGCTCCAGGTCGACAGTCTGCGTGCCAGTGACCGTCACCTGGTTCTCGAACTCGGCGATGGTGGCCCTGAGGGTCGCCTTCATCGAGCTCTTGAGGACGCGGTGCGCGGCCGCGTCGACCCACGAGGTGGTGTCGGATGTCTCCGATCCCTGCACCGAGCCGAGTCCCCCTGGAGTCGGACCCGGGCGTGTGCCGTTGGGAGTGTTGGGAAGTGGTGACTTAGGAGGAATCAGGTTCATCGTGAAGTCGGCGGCGCTCTTGGTCTCGATCACCGCCGAGTTGACTCCGTGGAAGCTCTCGTCCCGCAGGTACGTGCTGTTGGACGTGACGTGAACGCTGCTGCTGCCGCCGGGCTGCGCCTGGTCGTATGACTTCGACCACTTGTCACCTGGCTTCACGGCCGAATCGGGCAGAACCGCATAGACGAGGTAGCTGCCGGTGAGGACTCCGAACGGCGACTCCGACGAGATGTTCTGGCCGTTGATGCTCAGGATCCGGCCGTCCGGCGCGACCTTGAGCTGCTGCGGCGGGATGGCGTTGGTCTGGGTCGTGGTGCTCGTGGTCGTGCTTCCGTCGGCCGCTTTCCCCGTGGTCGTGATCGTCAGGTCGGAAAGCGTGAGTGTCATGTCGGCGGTGCCGTCGGACTCGACCGCCGTGGTCGCGACCGTTTCCCTCGCCTTGGCGTCGATCTTCACGTCCTGCAACACCGCGCCGATGTGAGCACTGAACGTGCCGGTGAAGTGCAGGGCGTACTTGAACTGCTCGCCCTGCTTGAAAGCGAGGCTGATGGCCTGCGCGTGGACGGGGAGTATTCCGCACGCGACGAGCAGAACTGCGACGGCGGTGAGGCGTCGCATGGAACCCATCCTAGACGACGGTTCTGGCGACGTTCTCCTTTGCGGTTGCGGGCTCAGGTGCCGGCGGCTGGGCGGTCGCGACCGGCACGATCTGCCTGAACTTCGAGACGCTGCCGGCCCAATCGGCGAGCAGCGCGGCGGCGCGCTCGGACCCCGTGCGCATGTGATGCTCTTCGACGAGCGCGCGCAGCTCTGGCTCGTCCTCCGCCGGGACCTCGCGCGCGACCACGCTGTCGGGGTTCAGCTGGCGCCAGTCGATCAGGTACGCGATGCCGCCGGTCATGCCCGCGCCCGCGTTCCAGCCTACAGACCCGAGTGACACCGCCACGCCGCCCGTCATGTACTCGCAGAAATGGTCGCCCGCACCTTCGACGACCACTGTGGCTCCGGAGTTGCGAACGCAGCATCGCTCGCCAACACGGCCGGTGATGAACAGGCGACCGCCGGTCGCGCCGTACGCAATCGTGTTGCCCGCGAGCACTGGATCGATCGCGCCATCACCTTGCGGCGGCCTGATGACGATGGACCCTCCGCCCATGCCCTTACCGACGTAGTCCTGCGCCTCACCGTCGAGGGACAGCTCGACGCCGGCATCGATGAAGGCGCCGAAGCTCTGGCCGGCGCTGCCTGTGTAGGCACGCGATTCACCGCGAGCGAGCGACGCGCCCACGGTTCGGCGCGAGTTGTCGATACGACCTGACTCGGGCGCCGGCGCTGGAAGCTCGCCGTTGCGCGCCCACACGCGCCTCGTCGGCGCCGCATCGCCGGAAGGCGCCAGCAACAGCGACAGGTCCAGCGCGCTGACGGTCGACGCCGCGAGCAGATCCGTGCGCCCCACGATCTCGTTGACCGTGCGCGCGCCGAGGCGCGCCAGCTCCTCGCGCACGTCCTCGGCGACGAGGAACAGGTGATTGATCACGTGCTCGGGCCGGCCGGTGAACTTGGCGCGCAGGTCCTCGCGCTGGGTGGCGATGCCGGTGGGGCAGGTGTTCAGATGGCACTGCCGAGCCATGTCGCAGCCCAGCGCGACCAGC